>NZGT01000074.1 GCA_002691025.1 Spirochaeta sp.
TTCAGCCCAGCGATCGTGATTGCATGCTCGCCCTCAAAACTTATGTTTCAGCCGCTTTGAGCTCTCCGCACGCTGTGTCGCATTGGCTGCTTCCTGGAGCGGAGGCACAGGCGGTGTTGGACGATCTTTCGGCGCTGACTTGTCAAGCGGTTGGCGCCTGCACATTGCCTTCGCACATCACGCTGTTCATCGAGCCTCTCGATGGCGATCAGGGCGTCAGCCAGGAGCGGGCCACCGAGAAACTTCAGCAGCTCGTCGCTTGTCGTAAGCCGATGCTGCTCAGGCCTATAGCCCTTGTAGCCAGGCCATTGTTCACGCAAAGTCTTGTGCTTCGCTTCAGTGCTGAAGTCAGGGCAGAACTGCATCTCTGCTTCAGCCAGTTGCGTGATCGCTCAGCTGCTGAGCTTGGCTATCAGTTCGATCTACACCTGAGCCTGCTGTACAGCCAAGACCATTGGAACTTAAGGAAGGAGCTGGCCCAGCAGCTGCAGCTTCCGCTGGAGCCCCTTTTGTTTGAAGGCGTCAGCGCAGTGTTTCACCTGCTCACGATCAACAGCCCTACCGAGATCGGCGCTTCACCACGATCTATCAATTGGCGTTGTCTTCATCATGCTGAGGATCTCGGAGGCGTTAGCTTCGGGGTAGCTCACCTGGAAGCAACGGAAAGGGGCTTTCTTGTAGGAGCTTGCGGATCCCTAGGATTTCCCGCCAGGTTTGCAGAGGGGTTTCCCAGCCATCCTCCCAGCGCTGGGCCAGAAGCGGTTGCGCTGTTGCCCCCAGATTGAGGCCGTAGGCAATCGCCACACCCACATCAACCCCTGCTTGCTCATATGCGCTGGCGCCTGTTGNATCGAGGTCTGCGTCGCTGACGCGATGGACCAGATCCGCAGCGATGAGGAGAGCACTGCCTGGCCAGCGCAACTGTTCTGTGGTTAGGCCATTAGCTGCAGCTTCCCCAGCCTTGCTCGTTGGCAAACCGGCAATCACATGCCAGAGATCGTGGGTCTGTCGGATGCGAACCTGCAAGTAGGCGTCATCATTTCCCAGCGCTTTTGACAACACCGGTGCAGGGAGCTCAGTGAGCCCCTGCGAGCTTAAAAACATCCCGTATACGTAGCCGAGCGATCCGGAGGGCATGCCAACAAGCTCCTTTGGCGTAGGCCAATGCCCCCAGTACTGATCCTTAACAAGCGCCTGGATGGAGGGGTCAGCCTTCAAGCGTTCTCGGGCGGTATGAGCTACGTCTGTGCTGTAGGTGGCATTTAGAAGGTCGAAGGCATGCTCGAGATCNTCGGGATTGCTGCATAGCGCGGCCAGATCCACGGCCAATCGCTTCAGCAGGTTCCGATGGGTCGAGGGCACGGTTGAGTGGTGCACGTTTTGGAATCATGGATCACCCACTACCTCCATGCCCCTTGATTGCTAATGATCATCAATGGAAGCCCAAAGCCAAGGGTTGCTCCATTGCTCGGCGTTCTTGGCCAGACTTAGCGGAAGACAGGGCCTGCGCTGCTTTCCCTTCATGCTCCGTGCTCTGCTGCTGATTTTCATCGTTTTCTTCAGCAGCTCAGCTTCTGCATCGGATCCAGCTGCACCAGCGAGCCGCAATGATCCGGAGCCAGCTGATTTCGGCAGCAAGCCCGTTTCCACGGCATCGGGTGAGGCTGTTGTGGTGACGGCCAACCCCCTTGCCAGCGATGCGGCCCTGGCCATACTCAAGGCTGGTGGCCATGCCGTGGATGCCCTGGTCGCAGCCCAGGCTGTGCTGGCCGTGGTGGAGCCTCAGAGCTCCGGTTTCGGTGGTGGTGGTTTCCTGATGCACTGGGATGCCAGCCAACAACAACTTGAGGTGCTGGATGGCAGAGAAACAGCTCCACATCGCAGTCGGCCTAACGACCTTCTCAAGCCATCCGGAGAGCCTCTGTCTTGGAAACAGGCCACCAGCCGGCTAAATGCCATCGGGATCCCTGGAACGGTGGCCCTGCTTTGGGATGCCCATCAACANTACGGACGCCTTCCCTGGGCCAACACCTTGGAACCGGCGATCCGTCTAGCCCGAGATGGCTTCCTGCCGAGCCCTCGCCTGCTTCGCTCGGTGCGACTGGCCCAACGGATCGGCGTGGACCATAGTCCGGCCTTTCAAGCTCTCTATCTGCCGGGTGGCCAACCCCTTCAGGCCGATCGGTTGTTTCGTAACCCAGCCCTGGCGCGCACCCTTGAAGACTTGGCGCGCGATGGTGGATTGTCGTTTTATCGAGGAGCCTTAGCGCAACGCATCCTGCGTGAGTTNACCGCGCTGCAATCCCAGGAGCCTGGTTTTCGAGGCTGGAGCCATGCGGATCTGAGCAGCTACGCCGTGATGCAACGCCCACCGCTTTGTCAGGAACTTCTGCAGCTGCAGCTCTGCACGGTTCCACCTCCCAGCAGCGGGGGGTTGGCGGTACTGCAGACCCTCGNGCTCCTAAACGAAAGCAAGGGCCTCACGGGTCTATCCGAGCTCAAGACCTGGCAGCAATTGGCTACAGCTCAGGCCTGGGCTGATGCTGATCGCCTCTATTGGGTGCAGGATCCGATCGATGCGGCTCTTCCTGTCGGGGCCTTGTTAGATCCGGCTTACATCCAGGAGCGCGCTCGAAGGATGCAGGTGTCACCGTTAACGCCTCCCTCGCCTGGATTACCACCAGGGATCGATCGCTATCCATTCGCCCTTCCTGATCAAAGNCAAGAACAGGGCACGACCCAGGTCACGATCGTGGATTGGGCCGGCAATCTTGCGAGCTACACCGCTTCGGTGGAAACCGTGTTTGGAAGCAGGCATCTGGTGGCTGGAATGGTGATGAACAACCAGCTCACCGACTTTGCCTTTCAGCCAACAGTCCGCGGAAAACCCGTTGCCAACAGACGTCTACCTGGTCGTCGTCCGAGTTCTTCGATGGCGCCCATGATCGTTTTCCGAAACGGAGAGCCGATCCTTGCGCTCGGTAGTCCAGGGGGCAGGACGATTCCGCATGTGCTGAGCCGGGTGCTGCTCGCCTCCCTGATCTGGAAGGTTCCTCCAGAACANGCTGTTGCACTGCCCCTTNTCTCGAAGCGTGGCAGCACATTGATTGTTGAGANAAACTCGCCCCTTCCCTGGCCGATTCCCGTGGAAGCGCTTGAGAGGTCTGATCAACCGATTCGTTTTCAACGCCTCGGTAGCGGTATCGCCCTGCTGCAACGGATTGTTGGCCGCTGGCATGGTGCAGCCGATCCACGCCGGGAGGGAACAGCTCTAGCCCTTCCCAGTTCAACCCAACCATGACAGCAGAAACCGAGAAGCGGATCCACGCAAGTGAGCGAACCAAGCGGGCTCCATCGTCTGCTGGTCAGCGGCGATGGCGAAGGCTGCTGATCTCCAATCCTGCAGGGCATTCCGCCCTGTGAGTTGTTCTGATCCGCTCAACTAGTGCATGCTCCATGGTCTGTCCCTGGTGCTGCCTTTTCGTCGCGTTCAGCTTCTGACCTCTGCCGGTAGTAGCCGTGATCTCGCTGCTTTATTGCATCAAAAAGGCTGGCGGCGATTATTGCTGGTGACTGATCAGTGCTTGATGCAACTTCAGCTGTCGCNCGGTTTGATCCAGGATCTGGAACGCAGCAGAGTGCACCTCACTGTGTTTGATCAGNTGCCAGTGAATCCCACAATTGCGTGTGTGGAGGATGGTTTGGGGTCTTACCNCGCTTGGCGTTTCGACAGTCTGATCGCCTTCATCTAGTGATGCTGGCTTTCGGTACTCATCATCGATGACTCCCCAAGACTGAGCGACTTGGCGCGTTCGATTATCCAAGACATTTTTTGGAGCCTCGNTNNNCTGGTGAGATCNTCTCGCCAGGTCATGAGGCCCCCAAGCTGGTTGCAACACCTAAGGGATCATCCTTGGATTACAGCTAACGCTCCATCAAAAACTATCGATCTCAGCTGTTTTGTTGTCTCCAAGAGCTGTGTCGTATTGGCTGTTACCTGGTCTGGAGCCGCATGCCACGTTCGACTAGCTCTGTGCCCTTTCATGCAACGTCTGTTGTGCCGGTTTGGCTGGCCGGGAAACTCCCAAATCGCTGCCACGTTGAGTGACAGGCCTTTCAGTTCGAGANCCAGCACTCCCGGTTACACAACCTCTTGCAGCCTGTGTAGGACGTCGGTTTTTCCACACCCTGTGAGACCAGAGATCATCAGGTTGTCCGTCTGCTCAAACTGGGATTCCAGGCCCTCCATCTAGTACAGGCTCAGTACCTTGGTGCCTCCTTGCACCCGCGACACATTCGGATCACCCAGCCAGGCTTCTATGTGAGTGGCGTCAAACCATATATTGCACATTGCTTTCGATATTCTTATAATCGTGTTGATTGATATTCGCTATTAAGTGCTGAATTTAAATAGCAGCTTTTGCTGTTTTTAACGGAGCCTCAATAATGCAGCCTTCTTTCTCTTCTTCAGCTTTTGGACTATGTTGCGTACCAAGATAGTAAACTCCGATATTCATCATCATGTTGTCTTTGCAGGGTGAAGCCCACAACGCCATTAGGGAGAATCATGTTGGCCTGCTTGCCTCCTTACTTTATATAGTAGATGATCCATAAAAANGGAGCAGATCTTTTCTTTCGATCTCTTTTGTTGATGAGTAGTCCCTTTGCAATGGTCAAGACTTTTGTAAATTGCTACTTTGTTGTTATGAGTTATTCTCCGCTGCCTATTTCAAGGTGAGTCCTTTATGAAATCATCTCGCCATACGTTTCAAACCAGTGATGGGGTTCAACTGAGTTGGCTGGAAGCTGGCAGTGGCCAAACCCTGCTGATGTTGCCGGGGTGGTCACAATCGGCAGCTTTGTTTCGTGATCAATTTGAGGGCCTCAGTGATCAATTCCATTGCCTAGCCCTTGATTACAGAGGCCATGGCGAGAGTGAAAAAACGGATCATGGTTACCGGATTAGTCGCTTTGCACAAGATGTTCAAGAGTTGCTGGAGCATCTTCAGCTAGGTCAGGTCACTCTGCTTGGACATTCAATGGGTGCTTCCGTTATCTGGGCCTTTTTAGATGTCTTTGGTAGTGATCAGTTGTCAGGGATTGTTATTGACGATCAGTCAGCTGCGATGACATTGCTTGAAGATGAATCACAGTCTGAGATAGAAAATGCAGGTGCCATTTTCCCTTGGGATCAACTCAACCAAATCTGTGCTTCTTTAAAGTCTNCAGATGCTGATCAAGTTACCNNAAGCTTGATGGATAATATGCTGAGTGATCAGATCAGCAGTGCTGATCGAGATTGGATTATGGCTGAGAATTTAAAATTTCCTCGGCATCACGCGGCGACTTTGCTCTTCAACCACAGCACCCAGGATTGGCGTGATTNAATCACGCGCATTCAGATTCCAACTTTGATTATTGGTGGTGAAAGTAGCGTGGTGCCAGAAGTGAGTCAACGCTGGATTCACAGCCAGATTCCTAATTCCTTAATGGAGATCTTTCCCACCGACGCAGGAGGTCATCATTTCGCATTTTTAGAAAATCCAGATCGCTTTAATNTTNTGCTTATAGAGTTCCTTAAGGGATTGTCAAAATAACTCATATATTTGCTTAAGATGAATCACTCTGCTAGAGTAATTCTTGCCAAATACTTGTTGAAAAACAAGCTAATCAATATTTTTTAGATGCTAACATTCTCTTCAGTGTATTGAGTTCTCTTCTTAGAATAGCGTTCGGGTTGTGACTCCAGCTCAATTGCTGTTGGAAAAGGAATCACGATCTCTGCAGCCGCCATCGCTTTAAGAAGCTCACGGTTGATCAGATCGATTGAGTCTTTGAATTGTGTATACGTCAATCCTTGAGAGAACGTATGGCATTTGAAATCGTAGCTAAATTCAGAGATGTCCATCAAACGGCAGGCTTTGAGCTCAAAGCCTGGGATGTTGTCAATGATGCTTTGTAGAATTCCCGGGATTGTGGATAGCTTTGAATCTGATGTGTGGTATGACACCGATAAAACAAAATGAGATTTTTCAACTTGAACAATCAGCTGATTAAGCGCTAATGTGAGTGATTCAGTTAACTCGATGTAGTCACGCCAGTTCGCTACTTTGATGAGACCGATGCAGCGAAGGATTTGCTGACTTCCTGCTTGAAGCTCAACAGTAAGACACGGATGACTGACATCAGAGCGGTTGTTGGCAAAGGTTCTTGATAACAACAGTAAATCCGAGATCTGATCTGGGCTGAATGGTGATTGACTTTCAAGATCAAGTTTTAACTCCAGTCCTTGCATCATTGAAGTATTTGCTTTGAATCGATTCCTTGAGAGATTGTTCACAACGCAGTCTTCAGCAACTGCATTCGGAATGGTGATGATTCCCGTTGCCGTCTCAATCTCTACAGAACGTAAACCAATTTTGGTGATGAAGCCTTGATCATCTCCAAGTTCGCAGAATTCGCCTACGCGTAAGGGCCGATCGGTTTGTAGTGATAGACCCGCAAATAAATTGCCAAGCACCTTGGATGCGCCTAGGCCAATCGCCAAACCAGGGACCGTTGATAGGGCGAGAACAACGGCTGGAGATAGGCCGAGTTGGAGCAGCATTCGGTAGATCAGTGCGATGGCAACGACACCGGAAAGAATGCGGCAAATTGGCATGATGCGATTACTGGTTCTTGACAATTTCCAGACCTCCTGAGTCCCAGACATTCGCACAAGAGTTTCTGATGTTGATCGTCCGAATGCTTCGAAAAAGAGAAACACCAGCATCACGAGGAGGCTGAAATAAGTCACCTCAAACAAAATTGTGAATACTATCAAGGGTAAGCCTGTGAAATTCAGGTATTCATCAATGAATACTTCGGTTAATTTTGCTAAGGGAACCAATGGAAGGATTAGTGCTGTGCGTTTCCAGGCAAGCGAATCCAACAACCAAGCTCTGGATGGATCCTTCGATTTCTTCTGATACGTTTTAATTAATTGATGAAATAGTTTAAAGGCGATGAATGCAAAAATGAAAACTGCTGCAGCTGCTAATGTGATTTGGAATAAGGTTTCACCGAATAGAATTTCTGTTTCAATAAAGCCTCGAAACTTTGCGGGTAACTTTAAATACCATTTTGGTGGAAATAGGTGTCCGGGTGTATGTATGAAGTCCTGGTAAAATGTATTTGTGNTAAATTTTTGACCTACTTGAGTTGAAAATCGATATTGTACTTGTTCGTAGATGTTAGATGCATTTGCAACCGTTGAAGCCGAGAAGTAAAAATTGCTATTGATTGGATTATCAGGCATCTCACTGCTGAGCTCAATTGATGAGCCAGGTAGCGTCCATGATTGAATTTGATTTGATCGATTCTCGTTTAGTTCTTTCATTCCGCTTGCGTCTGGAATGGNGATGATCTGGCGACTGTTCTGGAAAATAAAATCCAGTGCCTGTTTCAGTTGAATGGCCGCTTCATCTTTTAGGTAGGAGCGCACACCTAGAGGGAAAGACGACCCATCTAAAGCTGAAACAGCTGCATCAAACAAAGCTTCTGCCTCTTCCATCTCGGTCTTTGTTTGACGATTCCAGAACAGCCCTGGATCATTCAGATGGGTTGCTGTCACCTCATCAATAAGAAGCCCAACATCAGCCATAACGGCATAGAAGTTCAGCAATGTGTCTTTTGGAGTATCGCCAACGACTTGCCCTAGAGGGGTGTGGAGCCAGAGATCAGCTCTTCTAACGAGCTCTGGATAAAAAGGTTGTTTGTCCAGTGGAATCAATGGGAGAGAGCTTTCATGTCTGAGATCGAGTGGTTGATGCTCACGGCTTGTCGGCTCTGCAAAGGACGGCAGGCCAGACACAATCAAGACGCAGCAAAGACCAACCAGAAAAGATACAACCAGATTGTTTTTCTTCAAGGTCGGTACCCACAGTTGCAGTCTCAGCATATTGAGCATTCTTCTATTGGTCTAGAACCGCTTCGCTTTTTTGCGTTCTATCCGTGCAACAATTTCAATCAGTGTCTGACATTGAAGGCTCATCAGCTTTAGTGAGTTTTTCAACTTTGAAAGCATGTTTTCGAGCTGGTCATCTGCATAGGTCGTGTTTTCACAACTGTTTGTTGGCACCTTTGTGACCTGAACGTTGTGGATCTAAACACTTACTACAGAGAGATGTGCCATTTGATCGGACATAATGAGAATCATTCTTATTCCTGGTGTTGATTCGCGCAGGTAGCTCTCTCTTTACGTTCTGAACCATGCAGCAGACCTGGTTGATTACTGGCCCACCCGGCTGTGGAAAAACCAATTGGATTCTTGAGACCTTGCTCAAGACCGAGGGGAACTGCGCCTACCTGCGGCTGGATGGACCCAGTGATGAGGGGTTGGAACAGGGTCACAACGCAGGAATCGATTGCGCTTGGTTGATGGATCAGGTTCCCAGGTTGCAAGATCTGTCCTTGTCAGCCTCGATAGCAGAGCTTCCTTCTCGTGATTGCTTTGTTTTCATTGAGGTGCAGCAGTTCAGGCCTCCAGCCAAAAGCAACGCCGATGGAATCGATCCTCAGGTACAAGAGCAATTAAACCGACTGCAACTTAAACCGGATCGGATTTTGCATTTTGGTCTCGATTCGGATCTGCCCAAACACGACACTTTGAACTTCACCCAGCTCGAGGCCTGGCATCTCACTCTTNACGGTTGCGTTTGGGATCCAAACAGCCTCAGTAGCTTTTGGTTCGAGCTTGTGAATGGCGCCTATGGCGATGTGTATCGCGCCAAAGCACTGATGAACTTACCGGATGGTCGTTCTTTTTTCTGCAACTGGATGGTGAGCCAAGAGAGTTCTCAGTTTCTTCCCCTGGAAGCCGTTGAGCCACTCACNNCCC
The DNA here is from genome assembly GCA_002691025.1 of Spirochaeta sp. GTDB lineage: Bacteria > Myxococcota_A > UBA9160 > UBA9160 > UBA4427 > MED660. The sequence continues at coordinate 8,879 of NZGT01000074.1, forward strand.
GGCCCAATCGCATCTCNCATTTAGTGGTTCAGGGCAAAGCTCTGGATCACGCCGGTATCCAGAGCACGATCAACGACTGCTTACTCGCTGATGACGTGCTTGAAATGCAGCAGGCACAGCTGCGTCAGCAACAACAAGACCTTCAACCCACCCGATAACGATGGCTCACGCAGTGATCTCCTGTTTACACGCCAACCTCGCGGCCTTTGAAGCTGTGCTCGAGGACATTGACCAACAAGGCATTGAATCCATTACATGTCTCGGCGATCTTGTGGGCTATGGACCCCAGCCGAATGAAGTGGTGGAGCTCATTCGTCAGCGTGGCATCCCCACTTGCCAGGGCTGTTGGGATGAGGACATTATTGATGGCCTTAACTCCTGTGAATGCAGTTATCCCTCCCAGTTGGCGGAACGTCGTGGGCATCAAGCGCATCACTGGACAGCGAGTCGGCTGACGGAAGAGAACAAAGCTTTCCTTGCCTCATTACCGATCACTCTGCGCAAGGATAAATTGCTGTTCGTGCATGGCAGTCCCAACAGTCAACATGAATACTTACTGCCAGATATGAATGCTTTTGCGGCTCTGGAACGGGTAGAAACAGCAGGGGCTGAAACTCTGTTTTGTGGTCACACGCATCAGCCCTATGTGCGTGAGCTGAGTTCAGGTTCGATCAGAGTCAGCGTTCAGCAAAGCGGCAATGCTCCAGCTAGTGAACAGGAGATGACCCTGCCGATGCGTCGCATCGTGAATGCAGGCTCAGTGGGTGAGCCAAGACATGGCAGCACCAAGGCGACCTATGTCATCCACGACGACAGCACAGGCGAGGTGAGCATCCGTGAAGTGGACTATGACGTGGCAAAAACCTGCAAAGCGATTGTTGATGTGGGATTGCCAGAGGTGTTCGCNTGGCGACTAAGCNACGGCTTTGAATATGCCGAGCGGNCGGATGATGCCAGCCACGTGTGTGAGCGCTGATGGAACGTTGGGCTCTGGTCAGTGGACTGTGCGGAGATCTTNATCTCTATGAACAAATTCAATCCGACTTGAAAAGGAAGCGCGGCACGGCGCATCTNTTTGTNCTNGGCGACATGGTNNGTCCNGATCGCNATTGCAATGCNTTGCTATCGCGATTACGCCAACCAAAGCGNGGGGATCTACAGCCCAACTGCATTTATGGATGGTGGGAAGAGCAGCTTCTNGCTGAACANGGCTANCGAGGCGGTCAAAAGCCAGAAGCTTTANATNNTGANAANGAAGCAANCACGATNCAGAAGTTGCGAGAAGCGGTGAACGTTGAACATCTCAATTGGCTGGCTTCTCTGCAGTTTGGCTTCGTCGAACTGGATTGTGGTTTGATCCATGGCAGCTCTGCAGACGTTGGTGATCAACTTCTTGAAACCACGTCACCCTTGATTCTTTTGGATCGCCTTACTCGGCTCGATGTCAATCGTCTATTCACTGCTCGCAGTGGTCGTCAATTTCATCTCCAACTCAACGGTGGGACGATTCAGTCCAAGGTGAAGGATCATGCCGGTGAAGAACAACAAGAGCACACCGTGCCAAAACGCAGCGTGATTGGTATTGGCTCCGGGGCAAATTACACCCTTTACGATCCAGCGAGTGATCACATTGAATTTCTCAGTGTTTCAGGTCGGTCCGGACGATTTAACCTTGGCTTTGGGTAATCGTTAGATTATCCTTTGCCTTTAATTATATGATTTCAAATAATGCGCTTTTGGAATTGGCCCTGGTTTGATTGATATTTACGAAATCAACAAGCATAAACTAATCGATTCTTTTAAAAGGAGTGAGAGTTCTTAACTCTAGGGAGCTGTATTTCGCATGAGAGAATTAGGATAATGATATAGAAGTTTAGGNAANTACTGCNAACTTATAATTTGATGNCAGATTAGNCTGATGTGANCNTNGTTTTAAATTCTTCATTGCCAGACTCATCNGCNANATCNGTCAANAGNGCNTTGCTATCTTCGCCAAGATTCTCTAGGGTCTTGGCCGTNTAGTCGNAGTTNTCAAAAATAGTTTCTACTGACCAGACGTAATCATTTTCAATGGCNTAACTGCAAATACTTTTAACCACTTCATCTTGNGTTGCCCTAATTCCTTTGTNCCAGAGATCTTTNACGATNAAGTCAACAGTGACAGTCCCTTCCAGCATCGGGTCGAGGTCGAATGCNAGCACACAGCCAAGTTCGTTAAAGGTTTCCACCCATGCGCTGTTGGTCTCAAGGCATTCCTTGATAATCGAATGCGCCTGTTGNTTTGTGGTCACTTGAAACCTTTCAGATCTATTCTTTTTAATGCATGAACGTAGACTTTGCATTGATATTTCAGAAATATTTTGTTTGGAATGTCTGACAAATCCAATGGAGGTGGTGACTTTGTGGTCAGGCCTTGGATCTTGTGATCAATGCAGGGTTCTCAGGGGCAATGCATGGAGTGTCATGCCCAAAAAGCTTGTCAAAGTTTGTGTTTTCTGACATTGCGGATTCTTCTTGGTGATCAGTGTTTTGGCGGGCTCTATTAATAACCCTTATCAGAGAATCTTGTCATCATTTCTCGTTCGATGATATGACCGTTGCTCTTTTGAGTTGTTGGACTTGGAATATCAATCTCACTACGCGATGAGCTAGATCTAATACCAAGAGATCATTGCGTCATGACTGCAGCGACACTGACCTCCCTTCCCTTGCAGAACTGCAGGTTTGAGCGNTTTGGCACTGCGATCACCCCTGTGGATGACATGACGCCCCATNGCGACGTTGATGCCCATCTCAAATTTGAGGGAGCTGACCTGCGCTACTACGTGATGCGCCTTCGCCATCGGCCGGCAGTGTTGGCAAGCATGACCCGCCATCAGCGGGCTACGCAGTGTTTAAGTTCTGCCGACGCCCAACCTTGGTGGTTGGCTGTCGCCGCTCCAGAGCTGCTTCCCAAGGAGCTTTGTGCTGCATCGGTGCAATTGGTTCAAGTCCACCCCGGCGAAGCTGTGAAGCTTCATCAGGGCACCTGGCATGCTGGGCCCTTTTTTCATGNGCCCTCTGCCCTGTTTTACAACCTGGAGTTGGGCGATACCAACCTCACCGATCACAACTTTCAGCCGCTCGCAGCTCCGATCAAGTTGATGCTGGACCCATCCCTCAGTTCACCCAGCTACTAACGATCTGCTACTGATGATTCTCTGGCCAGTCATAGACGCCAATGAGCACCACCAACAGTTTGCGTCCTCTTCCTTGCAGAACGGGTCCGCTCATTGGGTTGCGCGAATCCATCGCTTACCTGCGNGATCCTGACGNTTTCATNGCAGAACGGCACCAACAGTTTGGACCAGTTTTCGGCACAACCCTCTTCTTTCGTCCTACGGCCGTTGTTGGTGGTCCAGATGCGGTTGAGCAGTTCATCCGCCTTGAGCGCAGCATTAGTGAAAGCGCGTTACCAGCCGCCTTTACCGCCTTACACACAGCAGACGGTGCTTTAAATCAAGCTGGTGAGAAACATCGGTCCACGCGACGTGGCTATTCCGCTCTCTTCAGTCCAACCAATCTTGAGTCTTACTTACCACAGATCAATCGCTGCATGGTTCAGTTCACATCCAGCATTGCTCAACACGGGAGTACGTGTATCGCGCTCGATGCGAAGCATCTTTGTCTCAATCTCTATTCAGAACTCTTTGCTGGTGAATCGTTAACGAAGGATGAGATCGAAGCTTTTATCTCTTACAACGATGCACTTCTGAGTCTTAGCAAGCAGCTTCCTTCGTTTCGGAAGGGAGAGAAGGCACTAGCTGCGCTTCAGCAGAGCATGCAAGTGCGCTTGGGCAAATATCGACGCGGCGAACTGGACGGAGCTTGCTTCCGGATTTTTACTGACAATCTCGATGAACATGGACAGCCATGGAGTGATGAACGCATTGCGACCGCCACCGTCTTGATGGTGTGGGGGGCTTATATCGAAGTTGCCTCCTTGATGGCTAGTTGTTTAATNCAAACGAAACATCGTCTTGATGTGAGAGATCAGGTCCTCCAGGAGNCAAGGAATCACAATCTGGAGTCTCCAGANACANCAGNTCATCTNGCTGCATGGGANCTTCCCTTCGTACAAGGAGTGCTGCGTGAATCACTTCGNTTACTACCCCCGGCTGGAGGCGGTTTCCGGATCACCTCTGAAGACATTGAGGTTTCTGGNTACCGCATCCCAGCGGGCACNGTTGTNACGGCTGACCCGCGAATCGGAAANGCAATGTCTGCATTGTTTCCAGAGCCTCAGTCGTTTGNGCCNGAACGGTGGATGAGNGACTTTGATCTCAACNGCAACCNNAAACAAGGGCCTNGATGCCCTTTTGCAGGGAGTGCCCTTCGGCTNCCCAAGGAAGGTTGGTTCCCAGGAGGGATTGGTAAACATGGTTGTCCTGGCTTGCCATTGGCTGAGCTCAGTGTGAGAGTTTTTTTGGTGCGTTGGATGCAAACGATTCAGCATTGGGAGGCTGATTCAGACCAGGCTGAGTCGATTCCATACACACTTGTTCCTATTCGAATTCCTAGGGATTC
>NZGT01000075.1 GCA_002691025.1 Spirochaeta sp.
ATCGGCCAGGTCGGCCTTGTTGAGCAGGATCAGAACCGGAGTTTCCTGCCGGAGTTCCGCAAGCATGGGGTTTCGACTCGATCGTGGGAGCCGAGCATCGAGCACCTCGATCACCACATCGGTGCGACGGAGCGTCTCGGCGAGTTCTCGCCGGGCTTTATTCATATGGCCGGGAAACCAGTTGATCGTCATTTTTGATGCGGTCCTTGCTGTCAGAATAGCGGGGACTGGGCCTGAACAGGTACCCTCTGCGCCAGAAACAAGAAGAGCATGGAGGCGGTTTTGGAGAGCAAGAAGAAGTATGAGTCCGTTCGTGAGGTCCTCGCCCGACCCGAGGCCGGGGGCGAGGCGCGCCTTCAAGGGTGGGTCCGGACCGCTCGGCATGGAAAAGAGGTTTCGTTCCTGGAACTCAATGACGGATCCTGCCTTTCGGGCGTCCAGATCGTGGCGGGGCCTGAATGCGAGGGCTTTGAGCATGATGTGCGAGAGACGGGAACCGGCTGCGCGGTGCAGGTGACGGGGGATCTCGTGGAGTCCCCGGGAAAGGGGCAGCGCTATGAGGTCCACGCGCGCCAGGTCGTCCAGATCGGCGGTGTCGAAGAGGGCTATCCGCTCCAGAAGAAGCGACACAGTTTCGAGTTCCTGCGCACGATTGCCCATCTGAGGCCGCGCACCAATACCATCGGAGCCGTTCTTCGCGTCCGTGACAGCGCGAGCCGGGCGATTCACGCCTTCTTCCACCAGGAGGGCTTTGTTCAGCTGCACGCGCCCCTCATTACCTCGTCTGATGCAGAAGGCGCAGGGCAGATGTTCCGGGTAACGAGTCTTGACCCGGGGAATGTGCCCAGAGACGAGTCCGGTGAGACGGATTGGTCCCAGGACTTTTTTGGCGGGCCGTCCTTTCTCAGCGTCTCCGGTCAACTGGAGGCGGAAATCGGGGCCATGGCGTTGTCACGGGTCTACACCTTCGGTCCGACCTTTCGAGCCGAGAACTCGAATACGGCGCGCCACCTGGCTGAGTTCTGGATGGTGGAGCCCGAAGTGGCCTTCTGCGAGTTGGATGATCTGGCGGATCTGGCTCAGCATTTTCTTCGTAGCGTGTTCACGCAGGTGCGCGAGGAATGTCAGGAGGACCTGGCCTTCTTTGATCAGAGAATCGATGACACCGTGCTTTCCACCATCGATCATGTGATCGAGCGTCCCTTCGAGAGGATCACCTACACGCAGGGCGTGGAAATCCTCCAGAGTTCGGGGCGTGATTTCGAGTTTCCTGTGGAGTGGGGAAGTGATCTCCAGAGTGAACACGAGCGTTTCCTGAGCGAGGAATACTTCCAGAGTCCGGTGGTGGTGACCGATTACCCCAAAGGCATCAAAGCCTTCTACATGTATATGAATGACGATGAACGCACCGTGGCGGCCATGGATGTGCTGGTCCCCCGGATCGGAGAAATCATCGGTGGCTCACAAAGGGAGCATCGCCTCGACCTTCTGAAGCAGAGGTTCGCGGACCAGGGCCTCTCGGAAGAGGAGTACTGGTGGTACCTCGATCTCCGACGATATGGATCCGTGCCGCACGGAGGGTTCGGTCTGGGCTTCGAAAGGCTGGTTCAGTTCATGACAGGCATGGCCAACATCCGGGATGTCATCCCGTTTCCCCGTGTGCCGGGCAGCGCAGACTTCTGAGCCCCGGGGCGTGAGCCGGCGAAGCTCCTGGGTCCTTCGTTTCGAGGGACAGGGGCGTGGGGGGGCCGCCCTCAGCCCTCGTACATCTGTTGGCTTCTGCGTTCTTCGGTCCATTGCTCCAGGTCACGGTTGATGGCTTGGAGTTCGTGGCGGAGTAGGCTGTATTCCAGTTCCTTGCTCGCCAGGCTCTCTTTGCAGGTGAAGAGCTCTTCCAACCGGGTGCGCCTTCCTCGCGGAGTCAGGCTCTGGCCGCGTCGGTTTCCAGCGCGAGCCGTCAGGTCGTTCTCGACGAACTGACGTTCCAGTTCCTGGTAGCGCATGCGGGTGGATCGGATCGTCGTATTCAACCAGTTCATGCGTTGAACGACCTGCTCATACGATTCTTCGGCTTCCGGCGAGTCAGGATCAAATTTCTTTCTGAACGGCAGGATGGCAGCAGTCATGGCAGGTCTCCTTTGTTCGATGAAGTTACGTTTGCTTTCGAACATAGGAAAAGCAAGTTGCGTGCCAGCGTGTAAATGCATCGGAATTTGCGTTTAACCCGGTTAGAGCCGGGGCGGGTCGGCTCCAGTGGCCCATATCAATCGGGTAGTGGTCCAAATGAGTCCAATGAGAAAAAGTTTCACGCCCGAAAGGCGAAATTCTTTCGGTGAAAAGGAAATGGTTTTCTTCTATCTCGCCTTCAAGCCGCAAAGATGTAGTCGTGGGTCTCCATGAAGGATCGAGAAGCCAGAAAAAATCGGATTTCTTTGCGTGCTTTTTCTCCGGAGACGCTGACGACCAGNGGTCTTCGNTTGAGTGATGTGATTTCTCCGGGGTGAATGACCACCGCTTCATGAATGCTCTGCCCGATTCGGCCGGGGTGGAGGTCGATGATATGGCAGGGTGTGTGTCCGAACGGAAGCAGCGCCTTGCGAAGCGTTCGGCCGCTGGAGCCGAAACCCCAGAGCCAGTAGTGGTCCGAGCCTTGAAGAAAGCCGTTTGCGAGGTGGGCGGCTTTGCAGTCAACAAAGCGATCAAGCCCATAGGTCTCCGAGGTGCGGGACAGGCGTTGAGGATGATCTCGCCAACCGAGGAGTCGTTGTGGAAGCACGGCCATCTCGTGACCGTCGCCCAAAAGGCGAAGGATCAGGTCGTAGTCTTCAGGCCAGCCCATATCCCGATACCCGACGGCTTTGAGGATNGAGGTGCGAATCATCAGGGTTGGATGCGCGATGGGGCATTCAACAAAGGCGTTCTGGACGATGGATCGGTGTGAGCCGAGGCCATTGAGCCAGGCTTCATAGCGCCGCCTTCCATCCCGGAGTTCCGGGCCACGCGGAAAGCTGCGGACGTGAGTCCCCAGAGCCGCGCACTCCGGGCGGCGGTCGAGTTCATTGCACTGGACTTCAAGGCGTGTCCGGTGCATCCAGTCATCGGCGTCCATCCGGGCCACCAAGGGGGCCCGGCATCGCTCGAGCCCGGTGGTGAGCGCGGCTATCAGTCCCCTGGCCGGGGTGTGGATCACTTCGATCCGCGNGTCCCGACCGGCTGCCTCTTCAAGAATCGATCGGGTGGAGTCCGAGGAGCCGTCGTTGACGATGACGCATTGCCAGCGGACTTCGGTTTGCCGGGTCAGGCTCCGCAGGCAAGCCGGAAGTGTGGAGGCGGCATTGCGAACCGGAAGAAGGATGGAAGCCCGCGGCTCGGGGTCGTGCTGCTTTCGTGCTTCAGTCGCTCGCGTCGGCTCCACGCCGGGTCTCCGCATCCGTTTTTTTCGGGCTCGGTTCCGGGCTGGTCGGCCGGTGTTCCACGAAGATGGGGCTCGACCAGGCGGCCCCCTCGTCTTTCTGCACCACCCGAACGTAGTGGTATTCACCGGGCTTGAGCCGGGGGATCGATCGCTCGATCTGTAGATCCAACTTCCCTTCTCCATCGAAGCTGGCGGTCTTGCCCGATCGGATGAAGTCGACGCGTTCGATGGGNGCCGTCCCGTGGACNTCGACCCACAGACGCTGTTCGCTTTCGTCGTCCGGGGCGGGCGGCTCCAGCATGGTGCCCATGGGCGCTTCATCGATGCGCACGTCGAGGAGGATGCGTGAGCCATTGGTCGCGTAGGTGCGGCGCGCACGGAAGGCTTCCAGGATTCCCTCGCGCGTGAGTTCGGGGCTGTAGATGGCGGCGAGGCCGCCCAGCCCGCGCCCGGCTGCCAATTGAGGAAGCCCCGGATGCCCGTCGTGACTGTCGCCGCTTCCGATGAAGCCAAGCACGTAGCCCGCATTGAGCGCGTCTCGCACATAGTTTCCCGCAACCGGGTCGTAGATCGGTGCCGGGGAGTCGGGCGCTTCGCTGCTCCCATGAACCGAAACGATCTCGGTCAAGGGTTCGAGGATCGGATCGGGGGGGTAGCGCCAGTTGGTGGCCACGGGTCCGCCGGCCGAGTGGTGGGCCAGGGTCATCGCGTCCTTGCCCTCGAGTGCGTCCCAGAGTTGAGCGGGGGTCTGGTAGTCCGGGTCTACGCTGGAGTAGACAGGGCCTTCGTTGTCGAAGTAGAGAACGTGTCGATGGCCGTGGAGCCAACTGGTCCATTCGTAGCCGAGTACGGTGACGAATTCGTTTGGGACATGGTGGGCATCGACGGTTTGATTGATGTGTTCCCACATTTCGGGGTGGGAATCCATCGGCACCATGCCCCAGTGATCGTGATCGGTGAGCACGCTCAGGTCAAGGCCGGCGACNTTGCGNGCGTACTCGAAATACTGATCCGGCGTGGCCGTGCCNTCCGAGAGTTGGGAGTGCCCGTGCAGGTCCCCCCAGCGAAGGCGAGGCGCGTCTTCCCGGACCAACAGGGGGCCCGACTCGGCGCTCAGGTGCGAGAGGGAGCCTGTGCCCTGGACGCGAAGCCGNTAGAGCCCGGCTTCATCGGCAGTGACTTCAAGGGTGCGACTCGCGGTTTCCTTTCCGCCCAGGGTGAGCTCATTGGGCAGACCGGAAAGACCGCTGGGCGGGTCGATGAATTCGATGCCTCCGCCTTCCAGCGGGCTGATGTTGCCTTTGGAATCGAGCGCCGAGACGTGAAGGGTCACGGTCTCTCCCGGGCGGGCCGTGCTCGGCGCGACGAGATGAAGCTGCGCCGCCGGCGTTCCCACCACATCGATATGGGGCGGTGCGGCAATCATGGAGCGCACGCCGTCGCCGTCGCCGTCGACGGAGATNTAGAGAGGACTGTCGTCTTCCGCGTAGGCGTCGACCTGGGCGCCCGACGGGCCCGCACCGTAGACGAGTTCGATCTGTTCGCCGGGCGCCAGGGCCCGGTTCTTCATGGTGATGGCGAGGAAGGAGCGGGAGCGATCGTCGAAGTCGAGTTCAAGATCCTCGGGTTTCTTCGTGATCTCGGTGTAGCCGGGCGCNTGGGGGTAGCGGTTCTGGGGCGCGTCCCAGCCCCAGAAGGGGGACGGTTGGAAGAAGAGCATGCCGCCTTGATCGATACCGAGAGGGCCGGCTTCGTAGACGACGCTCAGTTTGGGCCGACTGCTTACCGGGTAGGAACTTTCGACTTCAGAGAGCCAGGCCGTCCCGCCTCCATCGGAGGCCGAGCGCGTGGCGGCGGCATCCAGAATCAGGGTTTCGAAGGTGTCTATGCGTGCGTCCGCGGAAAGCCCGCGCGACAGATCGAGTCGTCCGACCCATTCGGGAGGCAGGTTCTCCTCAAGCTGCTCCAGGGGGGAGGGCTGGGGTTCCGTGGTCTGAGGTGGGGTCGCGCTCGGAGTGGACGCCGGTTCCTGACAGCTCAGAGCCAGAGCGAGAGCGAGAATGATCAGTCCGCTGGCTTGAAGGCGCCTTCGCAATCGGGGTCGGGTGTGAGGCTGGGTCATGATTTCCCTGAATGGGGTAGCACACGGCTGCGGGGCTGGGGCGGCGTCTTGGAGGTCGGGTGCAGTTCAGTCCGGGGCGTCTGATTTCAGCGCAAAGACTTCGACATGGCGATCGCGGTAGACGGGAGTCCCGAACGCGGTGCCCAGGGCTTCGCGCAAGGGGAGAGACACTCGCGGAAGGGGCTGCCCGTAGCGNGCGTGCCTTTCCATGGGGGCGGCTTCGCCGGTCGCGAAAGGTCCGGGTCCTTCGGGTCCNTANACCCAGTNCCAGTAGTCTGCGGCTTCCTGTCCCACGTCGAGATGCACAATGAGGTAGTCGGCCTTCGCGCGCTTGATCCAGTCGTTCTGGGAAGGAGAGACGTAGGGNCCGTCTGGAATGCGAGGNAACTCGCCGGGCAGNGCGGCNAGNACGGTGTCGGCNCCGTGCTGNAGTTGGTAGTGGCGGTAGAGATGCCGGGCCCGGTTGTGGAGGGCCGGCAATTCAAGGATNCGNAGCGGGCGTCCTGNNCNGNCTTGAAGCGGGACGAGCTGTCGATAGAAGGCGGGGGTCTCGGGCCAGGGTTNATCAAAGGCCGGAAGGNNCAGAAGCGAAAGGTAGGTGTTTGCATGTTGAGGGGCGGTGGGCCTTGCGCCCGGTGCAAGCGGACCGCTGAAGAAGAGCATCGCCACGGCNNNCAGGAANNCGNCCTNCGTGATGAGTNGTCCNNGCTCGNNCNNTGAACGCAGGGCCTCGNGAAGNCCAACGGCCAGAAGAAGNCCGAGGGGCGCTACGGCGGGNAGGACGTAGCGCGCATACGCGTAGGCGTCTCCATAGGGTTGCGTCCAGGCGATGACGAGAAAGGGTCCCACCACCGCCATCACGAGCGGCCCGCCTCGCCAACGTTTTTCCTGGAGCCAGAATCCGGCCGCGGCGCCTCCGGTGAGCAGCAACGCCCAGGCGGCGGATCGATTTCCGCCGACCAGCGTCATCATGTCGAGCAACCCGAAGTCTCCGTAGTAGCTGACGTCGGTCTTGGTGCGTACGAAATCCCACATGGATCCANAGGCGGGTAGGTAGGCGAGCAGGCAGAGCATGCCACCCAGGGCCAGGGCGGCCGCGAGTTGGGAAACCCGGTGCCTTCGTTGGGCGGGGCTGCTTTCGGGGGCGCGGGCGGCTGCCAGCATGGCGGCGAGGTAGACCGGAAGCACGAATCCGAGGGCGGTGGGATGAGCCCAGGGGAGTAGGGCCGTGCATGCTCCCAACGTGAACAGTCGTCGTGCACTGACCCTGTCGCGATCCAGGAGCCACTCGATCTGCATCAGGAGAAAGAGCGACAGCAGAGCCACCAGGGAATAGATGCGGCCGAAGTGGGAGTAGAAGACCAGGAGCGGTTCAATCGCGACCCACGCGGTGGTGAGCAGGCCGACGGTTTCTCCAAAGCGACGACGCACCAGGGGGTAGACGCAAACAAGAAGGAGCAGGCCGGGCAGCCAGGCGGGGGCCCGCAGGCTCCAGTGGCCCGCGCCAAAGAGATCGATGAGTCCTTTCTGCAAGAAGGGAAGGGCCAGTCCGGCGCCGGTTTCGGAGAAATGACTCAGGGTCTGCAGATAGCCGCCCTGCATGTCCCGCAGACTGTGGAACTCATCGCCGAAGAGAAACGCATCGCCCACATATCGCAGGCGCAACCAGGCTCCGAGAACCCAGAGGCCGACAAGCAGAACCCACGTCCACGTGGACTCCGGTCTCTGGACCGCGGCCTTTCCGGGTGTGTTCTCTTGGGCTCCGATCACGGCTCACAGTCTAGATGACCGTCATCGTACATGCTGCGCCCATTGGAACGCGGTTTGCATTTCGTACGAGGACAGGTTCCCGGAAGGGCTCTTTGGCGACTCTTCTTGCGATTTTGGATGGCGTTCTTCCTGGGCTCAGCAGGCTCACCCCGGTTCTGGTCAAGACACACAACCCGCATCATGGACGGAGGATGAGAGATCATGGATCGAGTTCGATGGGGCGTTCTGCCCGATGGCAAGAACCTGAAAAGATGGGTTCTATTTCTGCTGTGTTTTCTGCCCGTGATGCTCGCGAGCTGTTTTGATTCCAGGGCGCTGCCGCCGACGGTCGGGCTCTTTGAATATCGGTCTCCGGGCTGGCTGGATGTTGCGGGAGGCCGGGTTGATGTGATGGGCGGAAATCTGGTGGTTCAACGCATGGCTTTCAGTATCGATACGCTTCTGGGAACGCGTGAGGTCGGAGCGGTCTACAATTCCGGCAATGGAAGCTGGATCTGGTCATTTCAGGTCCACTACGACGGTGAGACGTTTGTCGACGAGACCGGGGCTACTCATGATGTTCGTGCGGTCCCAGACGGGGCATCGATTCCGGGTACGCACTGGCGGAAGCTGGATGGTCAACGGATCGCGTCGAAAGGCGGTCTGGTCCATCACTTTGAGCCGGAAACCCACCGCCTCGGTCGTATCTACTGGGGAGAACATCAGTACCCCGCCTTGGTGTTCCACGCTGAATCGATCGCCGGGGAGCCGAGGACGGTTTCGGTGGATCAATGTCTCGAGGACGAGTGCTTTCATGTCTATCGCGTAGAGTACGATGCGCAGGGATGTGTTTCCTTTCTGGAAGACCGAGCGGGGCGTCAAGCCGAAGTCTTGAACGATGGTCAATGCCGCCCTCTCGTCAGCCGGGATCCCCTGGATAGGGTCAATGAATGGACCGGCCGAAGTTACGAATATGATTCTGGAAGTCTTGTCGCGACGACGAGTTCGGAAGGTGTGCGCTCCGAGTACGTCTATCACGATGGGCGACTCCTTGCCGTTTCGAGGCCCCAGTCTGTGGGTTCGATCACTGTGTTCACGTATGGCCTGGACCTCATCGGCGGCCTCTATTCGACGCGTGTGATCGAGTCCGATGGAGGTGTCCGGCAGTACTCCTATGATGAAGAAGGTCGTCTGCATGATTTTGAAGATGGCCTTGGCTCGAGCCTGGAGATCGTCTGGTCGGGCTTCCGCCCGGTCCAGCTTACGGATCGGGCCGGTGAAGTGACGACCTGGGAATATTCGGACGATGATCCGGTTCGAGTGATTCGGCCCGATGGGAATCGGGTTGAGACGGAGTATCGCCCCGGGGCATGCAATCGTGAATTCCCGTTTGCCACACCGAGGACTCGTGTTTCTGATTCTGTCGGTCAGGTGGAGTACAACGTGTACGGTCAGGACTGTTGGCTTGCGACCACCATTGAATCCGATGGGAGTTATGTGGTCTATCAGCACGATGAAACGGGTCACATTGTTTCAGCGATGGACGAACGGAATCAGCTGACCTGGTTCCTGGACTATGGGGAGCACGGCCATCCAGAACGCATCAAGAAGAGCGGAGTCGTCCAGCGACAACGCTTCGATCAGGTCGGCAATCTCCTGGCCGGAGGAGCGATGGAGGGTCCGGTCGATCCGGGGCGACCGGGCGTTGTCACTCGAAGCTTCGATGTGAATCGGAACCTGAAGGGTCTTGAACTCGAGGGGGGGACGGAGGGAGACCCATTTCTCCAGGAACGTCTGATGTTGGAGGTCGAATATCGCAGTGATGGCCGTCCGAGCCGCATCATGCGGCCCTTCGGTGGAGACACTCGTTTTGATTACGATGCTGCCGGAAATCAGGTGGGACGAAGTGAGCGGGTCGACGGCGAGTGGCAGCCCACCCGCTACGAGTATTCAGCAATGGGTCGTTTGACGGCCAAGGAATGGCCCAACGGCATTCGGCACGAGGTCGACTACGACGTGACGGGGAAGGTGGTGGCCCGGCGATTCATGCGTGGGGGCGAAGTGGAGAAGATGCTCCAGGACACCTGGTCTTCCGGGCGACTGGTCTCAAGACGGGACAGTGAGAGGCCTGGTGAGGAAAGGATTNNTTACGACGAGGTTGGTCGTGTGGTTGCGATCCATTTNCCAGAAGGCGAGGTGCTGGAATCCCGGCGGGACCTGAGAGGGCGCGAAGTTGAACGTGTCTACCGAATGGGAGACGGGGCGCCTCCGTTGCGGACCTTGGCCTGGGTCTACGACGAAGAAGATCGGATGGTTGAACTCTGGGATCAGGAAGAGCTTTTGCTTGAAAATCACTACGAATGGGGACGGCTTCAAAAGGTCGTTTACGGAAACGGCTTGGATACGGANTTTTCGTACAACGAAANGAGCGGTCTGGTCGAAGAGGCGTTTACGGCCAGTTCTGTGGATTCCGATNCTTCTCTCGTTCATGTTTCGACTTTGCGGGAATGGACGCCTTGCGGTCATTCCCTGAGTTACTGCGTGACATCGAGCACGGTGGCGCAGATGAGTGACGATTTCAGTGTTCCTTTGGTTGACGCCATGGAGAGCTATCAGGTCGGCCCTTTGATGCTCGAAGATTTCGCCTTGGATCTGCCGGGTTCGAGGCTTCGGGGTTGGAGCGAAGAGGACGTGGCGGAAGGCGCGTATCCGGGCGTTTTCGAATATGGCTTCGACGCCTTGGGGAATTGGATCGGAGTCTGGGAGAGAGGAGAAGAGGTCGCNCGTNTTTCCTACAACGCGGAGCGGAATCGCCTGCTTTCNGCCAATCTGCCAGAGTCCCATGTGTATACATGGGATGAAGCCGGGTTCATGCAGTCTCGAGATGGTGAGCCGATTGAATGGGATGCTGCCGGGCGACCTTCTTCACTGGGGGGCGGTCACGAGATCCGCTGGGACAGTCTGGGGCGCCCGCTTTCCTATCGGAGGGGAGACCAGGTCAGNCTTCCGCTCTTTGGTGGGCGGGTTTCGGGTGATTCCGCCCGGCAGCCCATTCGAATTGATCTTGTTTCCGTCGAGATCGATCTCTCCACGGGCGATCATTTGTATCGGCAATTCGATCATCGTGGAAATGTCCATTTCGTGATGGGTGACGAGGGAGAGATATTGAACCTCTACTCCTACTCTCCTTTTGGCGTGGCGGCCGAGTGGGGAGAGGGTGGGAACGGCCGGACCTTCGCCCAGGGGCAGGAGTTGGGTGGGTACATCTGGCTTCAGGATCGGCTCTATGATCCGGAAGTGGGGCGGTTTCTTTCTCCTGANCCCGTGTATCAACTCGTGAATCAGTTTTCGTATACGCTGGGAAATCCGGTTTTCTTCTGGGACCCGCTGGGTCGGCAGAGTNCGCCGAACCCGCTGGTCCGCNTGGCCAACAAGNTCATCAAGTTCGCGGAACGTCTTCAGGCCATTGGATACAACGCATTGACTGCGGCTCTCAATACGGGTTCCTANAGCAGTGCTGTGACGGCTCTCGTNGCGGTNGTGGGCGGGATCACTCTCAAGTGGGCCATGGAGCAGTTCTGTTCGGATTGTGTTCGAATTGAAGATCCTCCTTTTTCNACGGAGGGAGGCGAGTTGGAGGGGGGCGACGGGACTGATTCATCGGGAGATGTGACCAGTTGTTCTCCNCAGGTTCTTCGGGCTGAGCCCGACCGGATGCATCAAGGTTGGTTCTGGTTTCCTCTTCAGTTCCTGCTTGCATTCGTGTTGCTGCGTATCGGGCGTGGGAATNGTGGGCGCTGAAACGGTCGTGGACCGTGGNGGTGACCTGCTTTGGTCGGGATCAAAGCCTTGATTCAGCGAGGGGAGTGGGGNGGAGTGNGTTTCGGGGGCCCCCTCAGCCAGGCGGTCTGAGCCACGTGGATGACCGACCAGAAGAGATAGCTTGCGGGCGCGAGGAAATCCGATCGCAGGCTAGAGCCCCATGGCTGGGGCCATGCATAGGTACTGATCAGGATGGCTAGAGGGAGCAGGTGAATGAAGAGCATGTCTCTTCTTGTCCCCATCGGCGTCCCTGGACGAAAGCTCTTTTCGATGGAGAGGACCGCCCAGCTGACCAGGTGATAGAGGATCGAGGCGGTAAATAGATCAGAGAAGTGGATGCTCATCGTTCCGANAAGCCAATCGGGGGGGAGTGAGGACGCTCCTATCACGAGGACGCCCAGCCATTTTTCTACGAGCGTTCTTTTGTCGCCGGTCATCAAGATCGCTCCAGAGAGGAGACCGAGAACGCGGAGAGCGAGGCTGGCTGTGACCCAGTCGGGTTGTATGAGAGTCAGGCTCCAGGCCATCAAGCAACTGGAAGCGCCGAGGCTGATCAGGTGGTCTTGTGTTTTGTTCGTGAGTGCCGGAAGCCGGATTTGTGCTTGGTAGGNTTCTTTCAGGCATTGGTTGTTTTCGATGCTGTGCCAGATGGAGATAGCGAGCATCGGAAGCCAGGCTTCTGGAACATGNTTGAGCAGAGCGATGTAGCTCAGGTAGAGCAGGCTCATGAAAGCGATGAGGCAAAGGGATGACACGCCATGTTGGNTGGAGGTCGGCCGTCGCTGGAAGGAGAGACCCAAATGTCCCAGATGCACGGTGAGNAAACGTGTGGGTCCAGCCAGTTTCTCGGCCATTCGGTGGCGCGAAAAGAAGGCGGCTCCCACGAGGTGGCCATAGCCCAGTGTGATGACGACCCCATAGTTGATCTTTTCCCGAAGAAGCGGNTCGTGGACGAAGGCGTGGGCNAACCCGAGATAGATGCCGACGCAGGTCAGGCTCACGACCCGGTTGCGCCAGGTCAACCGGCTGGCCCGGGTCACGGCGTCCTCCCTGACCCCGTCCTGCAGAGGTAGATCGAGAGTCCGAGAGTGGAAAGTCCGATCATGACTCCTGAATGGAGACTCAGCCAGGTCGGGTAGAGCGAGGTGGCTGTGAGTTGACCAAAGAGGTTCAGGCCGACATGGAAGGCGAGGCAGGGCAGCCATTCCCGGCCGAGGAGTCGCGTTGAAGCCAGAATCAAACCCGCCATGAAAGCGGCGAGTCTGGAAACCGGACCGGGGTGGGGCAGCGCGAAGGCCAGGCTGGAGAGGCCCAAAGCCACTGCGGTGGATGAGTTCGTGTTCAGCCAGACGAAAAGTCGCTCCCGGTAGAGAATCTCTTCGAAGACCGGTGCGAGCAGAAGAGTGCTGACCAGGTTCATCAGACTCGGCTCAAGCGGTTGCGGATTNGGCCAGCCCATCTCGAGAGCCACGCTGATCACGAAGAGAGAAAGGCTCGGTGCGAGCGCACAGCCTGCGATCAGTGCGCTTACGAAGGCGATGGTCCGCCGGACGAAGCGGTGCTTTTGCCTTGGCGTGTCAGAGCGTCCCTTCATGGTGACGGCGAGAAGCGTCAATGTGGCGAACGCGATGAAGGTGGCGTTGTCCGCTCCGGTGAGAGGGGTCAGGAGTGCGGCCCTGTCCAGGATGACCCACGCCAGGATGACGAGAGCGGCCGGTGAGAGGGTTGATTGTCGCAAAAGACCCTGACTCGACGGGAGTCGGATCGTGATCATTTTCATGACTCGAGGTAAAAGCAAGCCTCGTGCCGTTCAATAGCCACAGCCGTGTTTCAGGTTGCTCTTATTGNAGCTGCCTCGCCGCTGCGTGAACGCGGCGGTGATCCCGGCTGTGAATCGAAGTCCTCGTCCGGGGGCGCTTTGCAATCTCCAACTTGAGCTGCGCCCGGATCCTCGTGCCGCGTCCCTTGGCTTGTGGGTCGAGGAAGTCGTTCTTGCGCGGTGCGGGATCAGCCGAAGATGGCGGGGTCGACGTCGACCCCGATGGGGCAGTGGTCGGAGCCCATGACGTCGGGTTCGATGAAGGCGTTCTTGACGAAAGGCATGGCGGAGGGTGAAGCCAGCACGTAGTCGATCCGCCATCCGACGTTNCGNGCGCGCACGCCGAAGCGTTGACTCCACCAGCTGTAGTGGTCGGGGCCGGTTTCAAAAGCGCGAAAGGTGTCCACCCATCCGGCNGCGAGCCAGCGNTCGATCTCTTCGCGCTCTTCNGGGCAGAANCCACTGGTGGCCTGATTGTCCTTGGGNCGNGCGAGATCGATTTCCCGGTGGGCCGTGTTGAAGTCGCCCATCACGAGGATCCGGTACCCGCCTCGGCGGAGCGGCGCGAGTTTGTCGAAAAGGGCGCGGTACCAATCGAGCTTGTAGGGGATCCGGCTGTTGTCGCGGTTCTTTCCGTTTCCGTTGGGGAAGTAGCCGTTGGCCACGAGAAGTCGACCGAAGCGCGCGACTTGAAGCCTTCCTTCGCAGTCGAAGCGGTCTTCACCCAAAGAGGTCTCGACCCATTCCGGTTCACGGCGGCTGAAGAGACCGACGCCACTGTACCCTTTGCGCTCGGCGGCCGAGAAGGACTGGTGGTACTGATCGAGCGCAGTGACCTCGGCCGGGATCTGGTCGTCCTGGGCGCGCACTTCCTGGACACCCACGATTTCGGCTTGTGTGGTGTTGAGCCAATCCGCAAAGCCTTTCTTGGTGGCGGCGCGGATGCCGTTGATGTTCCAGGAGTAGATGCGAGCGGGTCGTTTGGGCATGGCTTTGAAATCTCCGAGACGGGAACCTATTCGGGAAGAGGCTCGTCCCTTTCTTCACCCGTTTGCAGATCGCGCACCCGAGCGGATCCGCGTTCCAATTCATCGGGCCCGAGCATCCAGATCCGTTGGGCTCCGATGCGGTCGGCGTCCGCCATGGCGCGTTTGAGTTTCGGGTGGTCGAGGATGATCTCCACGCGACGGCCCTGTTCGCGAAGCTGCCGGGCGACGCCCATGGCTGTGGTTCGTTCCTGCTCCGTGAACGGGAAGATCAGGTCATCGACCTCGCGCTTGAGTTCGGGCCAGAGGTTCTTGTCCGAAAGAAGTTCTCCCAACACCACGTCCCCGAAACCGAAGCCCACGGCGGGAAGGGGTTTTCCGCCCAGGGTCTCGGCCAGGCGGTCGTAGCGGCCACCCCCACAGATCGCGCGAAGCGTACCGCCCGCATCGAAGGCTTCGAAGACGACACCCGTGTAGTAGGCGAGCCCACGCACCACGGAGGCATCGAAGCCGACCTGGTCCCGGACCCCGTAGGCCTCAAGCAACGAGAAGAGGCGCTGCAATTCTTCGCGGGCCGGACTGTGAGCCGGAGCCTCTCGACTGGCTTCGTCGAGGTCCTGCATCTGAAGCAAGGCCACGACCTCCCGGGCGGACTCGGTGGACAGGCCCACAGGCCCTGCTGGATCGACGAGTTGATCGACCACAGC
>NZGT01000076.1 GCA_002691025.1 Spirochaeta sp.
ATCTTGTATGCGAGCAACCATCGATCGAGGGCCGACCAATCCAGGGCGGTGCCGGAAAGAAGGGTGTATCGAGGTCCACGAATGCGGCTTTCCAGGGTGCGCCAGCCGATATGGCCCAGCGCTCCCAGGATCTCGATCCAGGACAGGCGCTGGCCTCCTAAAAAGGGGATCGGGCCGCAGAGGGTGAGCAGTTGGCCCTCCGCTTTCAAGACCCGTCGGGCCTCGAGTTCCGTATCTCGTCCACCGATGCAGTCGAACACCAGGTCGAAGGTTTCCCGTTCGGATTCGAGTTGTGAAGCCCAGGGTTGCCGTTGGTAATCGAGGATGCGGCTGGCCCCCTGGCGCAGGACATGGTCGGTGTTGGATGGACCGCATACGCCGACGACCTCGCGTGCGCCGGCGGCCGCCAGGGCCTGAACGAGGACGCCTCCGATATTCCCGGAGGCGCCTATGACGAGGCACTTCTTCTGACAGGGGTGGCCTGTGGCCTCGATGGCCATGGCACCGATGATGCCGGAGAACGCCGTGGCGGCGCCTTGTGCAAAACTCCAGTCCTCGGGCATGAGGCGAACCCGAGACTGCGGGGTGCAGCAATACGGCGCCAGCGTCCCGAGTCTCTGAGTCCCGAACACCGCACCAAACACCCGGTCTCCCGGCTTCAGGTGGGTGACACCCTCGCCCACCGCGTCGACCACCCCAGCAAAGTCCTGGCCCGGCACTCTGGGTTTCTGGAGCGAAGGCCGAGGACTGACAGGGATTCCTCCAAAGGCCGTCCCTTCCGCCAGGTGGATATCGTCGCGGTTCAGGGAGGCCGCATAGCCGCGGACACGAACCTCTCCACGCGATGGGGTCGGGGTGGGAAGTTCAATCCAACGAAGGGTCTGAGCCGCCGTCCCGATTCCGGGTCGCTCCGTCCAACCGAGCGCTTTCATGCGCGGAGGAAGCGAGTCCTTTCTCTCCGGACTCTTTCGTTCAGTCACCGGCTTGTGTCCCTTTCTCTAGGGGCGCTTCGTTGCCGTCGGCTTCGATGGATCCGAGATTATTCGAGGCTGAGCGAATGGCGCCCCCGGCAGGACTCGAACCTGCGACGCATGAGTTAGGAACCCAACGCTCTATCCATCTGAGCTACGGGGGCGATCCGCCGAGACCCGCTGCCGAGTGGCTCCGGCTTTCTGGGTCGAGGCGGTTCTTTGTGGACTGGGTGAGACTAGCCGAATTACGGAGTCGTAGCGCCACCCGCGCCCGAGGTCGTTCAAGGAAGATACGACGCCGGATTCATCGGCTTTTCGCCTTTGCGGATCTCGAAGTGCAAATGGGGACCGGTGGAGCGCCCGGTACTTCCCACCAGCGCGATCCTCTCGCCTCGATCGACGAAGTCGCCTCGGGATACGTAGATTCGACTGGCGTGGGCATAGACGGTTCGGTAGTACCCCGCGTGTTTGATGATGACGACCTTGCCGTAGTCACCGAGCCAACCGCTATGCACGACTTTTCCGGATTCGGAGGCCCGGATCGTGGTTCCCTTGCCGATGGCCAGGTCGATGCCTTCGTGCGGGCGTCCGCTGCGTCGACCGAATGCGGAACTGAGACGGGCGCCTTCGACGGGCCAGCTGAAGGCCAGGTCGCCCGATCTGCGTGCATCCCGTTGGGCGGCTCGTCGCGTGCTCGCGTTGCTCTTCGGAGAACTGGATCCGGAGGCCACTCGAGAGCCGGACCGCGGGATCCAGATCTGCTCTCCCACCTGGATCTTGGAGACATCCTTGATCCCATTGGCCTTGACGAGATCGCTGACCGGAACCCGATACCGACGGCTCAGTTGGTAGAGGTTCTCTCCCTTGGCGAGGCTGTGATATCGCCCCGCCGAGTAGCTGGCACACCCGGATAGAGACGCAACCCAGAGGAGGGCCAGCAATACAGCGCACAGCGCGCCTATGTACTTCCGGAAATCTAGGCCGCCCATCCGTGCTCACCGATGAGATCGACAAAGCTGCAATCCCCAAGGACTTCCTGGGCAAAACGGGTTCGATCGCGTCGAACGATGCGAACGAGTTGTTGTCGGTCGCGAGGTCCAAAGGGCCCGATCAAGGCCCCGCCCACCCGAAGCTGCAAAAGAACAGGCTTTGGCGGTGCGGGTCCGCCTGCGGTGACCAGGATGCCGTCATAAGGGCCGTTTTCGGGGCGGCCCCAGGTACCGTCGCCGACGAAGATCTTCACATTTCCGATCTCCATTCCGGCTAGATGTTGCCGGGCCGTGTCGGCCAGATCGGGGATGCGCTCGATTGAGACCACGGATTCCACCAGATGAGACAGGACCGCGGCCTGATAACCCGAGCCGGTTCCGATCTCAAGGATCCGCTCGTGACCCTTCAGCCGGAGGGCCTGGGTCATTCGGCCCACCACGCCCGGGGCTGAAATGGTTTGCCCTTCGCCGATGGGGAGCGCTCGATCCTGGTAGGCTCGGACTCTGAGAATCTCCGGAATCAGGACATGGCGCGGCGTGTTCTTGATCGCCGCGAGGACCCGTGGGTCCGTGACGCCTGCTTCCGATAGTTTTAAGACAAGCCTCGACCGAGCGCGCACGTAGCCCGCCAGGCCGGCCTGATACTCGGCCGACTTCATTTCTCTCTCCCCCGTTGGCGAGAGTAGGCTTTTAAAACAGGGTATTGCAACCGAGGGGCCTATTTTGGCTCTCTAGATGCCTCCTGGACGAGAACAGGTCGTCCTGGCAGCCCCAAGGCGCCTGATCCGGCCTGCCAGCTGTACTTTCGCCACTCTGAAAGCGGGCTCTCGAGCCCCGTGGGGCCAATGGCTTGCACAGACACCCAGACGGAGGTCTCGGGCTGGACGGCAAAGGACCAGCGGTAGCGGCCCCGCGCGCCCGGCGTTCCCACCTCAATGGCCGTCCCCGCCTCAGGCGCTTGCGGTCTGGTGTCCGAAAAGTGGACCCGGAAGTACGAGACCTCGGCGGGAAACGGGTGTTCCCACTCGATCAGGGCCAACATGGGTTCCAGGGTTTCTTCGGCATGAGCGGCTTTGATCGGTCCCAGCCAGACCACGAAGGGAGCCAGCGCCAGCAGGAGAGCGGCTCTTTTTCGTCGTGACTGACTCGTTTTCGCCTGATGCATCGATCGGCCCTCGCGCGCGTACGTGACGTGTGCCCCTCCACCGAGGCTACCGCAGTTGGGGGTGTGACGAGCGCTTGAGCGGCGGCCTGTCCCATCCACGCTAGGCTCGACTCGGCATGCGTGAGGATCAGCAAAGAATTTCCGGGTTTCGACTTTTGGGTCCTCTTGTGAGCCGCACTGTAGGGATCGGGGTCTGGCTGGTCCTGGGATCGCTCGTCGCGCGCGCGGAGCCGCCGGATGAGTCAGGGCTTTTCGCCGAGCAGATCGATGCGCAGACGCCTCTGTCACTGATTCCACAGGGGCCGGATGCCGTCGCGGGGCTGGGAGACTGGATTCTCAGCAACGGCACGGTCTGCGCGACCGTTTCAAGTATTTCTCACGAGTCCTTTCTCTCTGGGAGCGGCGGCGTTCTTGTAGACCTCGCCCACTGCGGTCGCGGCGATGATCAGTGGAGCGTGCTTCAGCCCATGCTGAACATGTCGCGCGAGCAGGTGCTTGAAGTCGAGCGCGTCCGAGCGGAAGTGGATTCGAAGGAAGCTCGTTTGATCGCCGAATCGAGTTCGAGCGGGCTTTTGGTTCAAACGACCTTCTCGCTTGCTCCCGCGCCGTCCCGGGTCCTGCGTCTAGAGACGCGTGTGCGTCGCACCGCGCCTGGGGACTCGTTTTTCTTCATGGGCGACCTCTCGATTCACGGTGCCCGCCAGGTCTCACCGTTCGTGATTTCAGCGCGGCTCCCGGGCGGGGCCTCCGGTTTTGATCACCCGGATGTGTCGGTCTCCAGCCCCTTAGCCATGGCGGATGCCATGGTTCGAGCCGATCTCCAGGTCCTTGTCGGTGCGTCCGAGGGCGCCCCTGGAATCGCCTACGGCTGGCGTATGGTCGAGTCCTACGTGGAACGAGCGGACGGACGAAGAGAGCCAGTGCGTCTTTTGGCGTTGCACGGCGAGCACTTTTCCATTCTGGGCAGCTATAGCGACACGCTGTGGTGGGAAGGCTCGCTGGATCCCAGCTTGTTGGAGTTGGCTCAAACGCTCTTCATGGATTTGTCCGAGGGAGAGGAATTGGTCCAGATCCGGGAGATCCGACTCGGTGACGTGGCGGATGTCGCCAGTGTGACGGACGCCTTGTGGTCGGACGGCCGCTGGGTCACCGGAACGACGGATCGTCCCGGCATGGCGCTTCATGTCCGTCGCGTGAGTGGTGAGCCCGTGACCTTCGTGCGTCCTGAAGCGGCCGGTTCATTTCGTTTTAAGCTGCCACCCGGGGCCGTCGGTGATTTTGTCATGGAGGCGATCTCGCCTGCCGGTCACCGGACCGAGCAGGCTTTCGGGGTTGCGGCTGGGGATGAAGAAGTGGAGCTACCCCCTCTTCTGCTGCCTCGCCCCGGTCGCGTGGGACTGCCCATCGGGCAACCCGTTCGCCTCGTATTCGAGGGCATTGATCCCACTCCGGACCCGGTTTTTGGCGCTGACGGGACGAATTTTCGTTTGGGGGGAGAGTACCTGCCCGGAAGCAGTGAAGCCTCTTCGGTTTCGTTGTCGGGATCCCCGCTGGATCCCCTGGAGATTCGGCTGCCGGAGGGCCGCTATCGGGTGCTCCTGACTCGGGGTCTTGAGTGGGGCTACGCCGAGCTTGAGATCGAGGTCCGTGAGGGAGAAGAGACCCTTCCGACCTGGCCTGTGCTTGAAAAGCAGATCGAGATGCCCGGCTGGGTGTCGGCAGATCTGCATGTTCATTCCGGACTGAGCGATGATTCTTCTCTGGGTACAGAGGAACGCTTGCGGACATTTGTAGCCGAGGGGGCCGAGGTCATGGTGGCCACCGAGCATGATCAGCTTTCCGACTACCAGTCCCTGATTGAAGCCGCGGGGCTTCAGGATCGTGTGGTGGCGGTGGGCGGTGTCGAACTCACGAGCGGAGCCCAGACACCGGAGGTGCCGTCCACGGCGGGCCACGCGAATGCCTTTCCGATTCCCTACGACTCGAGCGCCTATCGAGATGGGGCGCCTCGGTCCGAAGATCAGCGTCTCCGTGAAACCTTGACTCAACTCAGTCGTCTTCCGGTGCCCCCTGTGGTCCAATTGAATCACCCTCGTGAGGCTGGCTTTGATTCAGGGATGGGCGCCTACTTCACGCATCTTTCCCAGGCTGGCGAGGGGCTGGACCCCTCTCTTCCGCTCTCGGACGCCCAGAACCGCAGCCTGATCGAGCGACTCGGGCGCGATGGATTGCGCGACGTGGACTTCCACGCGATCGAACTCTTCAATGGCCCGTCCATGGTCCGCTACCGAGTGGTGCGAGCCGACTGGTTTTCCTTGTGGCTTCAGGGCGAACCCCGAACGGGGACGGCAAACAGCGATTCGCATTCCCTTCGTGAGGTGGTGGCGATGCCCCGAAATTACATCGCCATGGTCAGCGGACCGCTTCCGGCTTTCAATCAGACGGGTTTCCTGGAGTCCGTACGGCAAGGCCGACTTTTTGGCACCAGCGGTCCGGTCCTGGAAGTGTCGATCCAGGGCAAGGGGCCCGGCCAGACTGTGTCGGGGGCATCCGGGGTTCTGGAGATCCGACTCCGAGCGGCGGATTGGGTGCCTGTGGATACCGTTCGCGTCTACGTCAACGGGCATTTGACGGCACACGAGCGCGTCGTGCGGGACGAAACGCTGGAGATCCCACTGGCCTTTGCCCAGGATGCCTTCGTGACGGTGGAAGCCGAGGGACGAGCGGAGCCTGGAAGCGTGTATGCCCGTCTTGCGCCGGGCTTTACGCCGTTTGCCTTCACGAATCCGATTCGCGTGGATGCCGACGGAGATGGGCGCTGGGACCCCGCTGGGCTGCGATCGCCCCTGCCCGCCTCGATCCTGGATCCACTGGGAGCCGATTCCGGTCCCTCAGATACCCATGCAGGCCCGCCTTGAATCGCCTAATTTAGGCGCCTTGATTCGCTCAGAAATCTGAAAGAGGAGCCCCGATGACCCGAGCATATTCCATCAGTGGTGAAGACGTAGACGCCGAACGCGCACGCGTTGATCAGAACCTGGACCAGGTCGACATTTCCCGAGTGGTCGTCCTGGATGAGATCGAACTGCGGACGACCGGCCCGCGCGATGTACGCATGAAGATCCTCGCCGTATCGGCCGAGCACAATCTGGCTCATGCCGCCTTGGCGGATACCGTCCATATCTCCGAGCTTAGAGGCGGGAAGATCTATCCGGGGAACTCCGCACTCGGGGAGGTAACCGAGGTCGGTTCCGAGGTGACGGATTTTTCCGTGGGTGATATTGCGATCACGCACTGCAACGGCCAGCCCGATCGCTTCGGCTTTCCGAAGACGATCTGGGCCTATGACACACCGGATTCGATTGGCTGGTACGCGGAAGAAGTCGTGGTCGAGGATTGGCAGATCGTCCAAGCGCCTTTGGATTGTGGACTGAATCTCTGGGAGATTGCCGCCCTGCCCTTGCGTGCACCCACGGCCTATCACCTGTGGCGTCGTGCCGAAGGGATCTTCCGCTTGAAGGTGCCCGAAGAACGCTGTGCCACGCTCAACGTCATGGGCTTCGGGGGTGGCGTGTCGGAACTCTTCCTGATGATGGCGGCCGCCAAGGGCCATAACGCCTACTTCTGCTCTGGGAGCAAGGAAAGGCGCGACGCGCTGGAGAAGTTCGGCATCATCCCGATTGATCAGAAGGTCTACAACCGCTTCGCCTCGCGGGACGACAGCAAGGCCTTCATGAAGGAGATCAAGCGTCTGACCGGAGGGGAAGGCATGCATCTGATCTGCGACATGCTTCGCGGGCCGGTGTTTGATGCGGGCTTTTCTGCCGTGGCTCGGGAGGGAGTCATCGTCAGTGCCGGTTGGCAGTTGACGCGAGAGGTCAAGTTCAACTCGGCAGCGGCGTCCATCAAGCAGATCACGCTGGATCACACCCACTACGAAACGCTGTACGGCGTGGGGGCGGCCACCGAGTTGTACGGCTCGGTCTACAAGCCGACGATTCATCACGAGATCTACCCCTTTGAAGATCTGCCTCGAGCCATCGTTGATATGCAAGAGAATACGCAGACAGGGATTCCGATCATCCGGGTCGCGGAGGAGATGCCCGAGGCGGTCTCGCATCTGATTCCCTAGAGGTCTGGCGCTATCGCTGTCCTGAATGGGAAGGAGGCCCCGGTGAGTGACTGCATTTTTTGTCAGATCGTTCAAGGGCGGGCCAACTGCCATCGGGTCTATGAAGATGATGAGGTGCTGGCCTTCCTTGATATCTTTCCGGTGTCGCCGGGCCATGTCCTCGTGATTCCGAAAGAGCATGCGGTGGACATCTTTGATCTCGAGGAGACTTCTGCTCAGGCTGTGGCGCGTGTGGCACGCAAAGTGGCCTACGCGGTGGAAGAGACCCTTCGTCCGGACGGTCTCATGGTGGCGCAACTGAACCGTGAAGCCGCCGGCCAGACGGTCTTCCACTATCACATGCATCTGATCCCCCGGGCGGCGGGAGATTCCATGGCGATGCATACCCGGGTTCCGGGCGATCCGGGTGAGATGGCTGGAATCGCTTCGCGCCTCGTGGTGGCTCTGGAACACTGAGTCTGGTCTTCCTCCAGGAGGAGCGCGACGAGAATGGCCTATCAAGACATCCGGTTTGAGTGCAGCGACGGTGTGGCGCTGATCGAACTTCATCGTCCTGAGGCGATGAACAGCTTTACGGGCCAGATGGGCTCTGAGTTGGGAGAGGCGTATCGTCACTGCGACGAAGACGATGCGGTTCGGGTCGTCGTGCTCACCGGGGCGGGTTCTGCGTTCTGCGTGGGGGCCGACATGAGCGAAGGGGCTGACACGTTTGCGAACCAACGTGAAGCCCGTCCGGATTTTACGGCGTCTCCTGTTTCGCCTCCGGCTTTCGAAGTGCGCAAGCCGGTGATCGCGGCCTTGAACGGTCATGCCATCGGGATCGGATTGACGCTGGCTCTTCAGTGTGACCTGCGCTTCTTTGCGTCGGAGGCTCGCTATGGGGTCCTGCAGGTCAGGCGGGGCGTCATGCCGGACGCCCAGTCCCACTGGACCCTTCCCCGGTTGGTGGGAATGGCCCGGGCGGCGGATATCCTGCTCACGGGTCGAAAATTCAGTGGGGAGGAAGCTGTGGCGCTGGGTGTGGCCAATCGGGCTCTTCCGGCCAACGAGGTCCTCCCGGCGGCGCTGTCCCTGGCTTCTGAAATGGCGGCGGAAGTGGCTCCTCTTTCCGTGGCCGTGAGCAAGAAACTGCTTTGGCAGAGTTCGGATTTATCGGCGGACGAAGTCGAGCGGTATGAGACCGAATTGCATCACCATCTGATGGGGCGCAAGGATGCCGAGGAAGGGGTTCTGGCTTTCCTGGAGCGTCGCGCGCCCGAGTGGTCAGGAAGTGTGAAGGACGACTGGCCGGACTGGCCCGCTCCTCGTCGAAAGAAGAGCTGAGTTTCCTTTCCGGATCCATGCCGGTTGGGTCGGGCATAGGGGCATGGCCTGACGTAATCTCCCCGTATGACGACTACGCGAACGAAGTTGGCGGCGCAGGGCTCCGATTGGGAGACCCTCTCAGCCCGCATGCAGGAGCGCCGGGCGGACGACGTCGACTGGCAGCACGGCCGCGCGGCCGTCTACATCTTCAATGCCGGAGAAGATGTCATGCAGGTGGCCCGTGACGCCTATGGCTTGTTTCAGGCAGAAAACGGCCTCGGCCCCCTCGCCTTCCCGAGCCTTCGCAGCATGGAAGAGGACATCATCGGCATTGGTCTTGATCTCCTCGATGGACCGTCCGAAGCGTGTGGCAACATGACGTCTGGCGGGACGGAGAGCATCCTTCTCGCGGTGAAGACCTGTCGAGATCAGGCCATGTCGCGGGGTCGCTCCATGGACGGCGCCCATATCGTGGTGCCGTCTACGGCCCACCCTGCTTTTGANAAAGCCTGCCATTATTTTGGGCTTGGAATTCGTCGCGTGCCGGTGGCCGAGGACCGTCGAGCCGATGCAAGAGCCATGGGCGAGGCCGTCAATGCCGATACGCTCATGCTGGTGGGCTCGGCGCCCTGCTTCCCCTACGGACTCGTGGACCCCATTGAGGCTCTGAGCGAATTGGCGCAGTCCAAGGGGGTCTGGCTTCACGTGGATGCNTGTGTNGGTGCCTATTTTCTCCCCTTTGCTCGTATGAATGGCGTTGAGGTGCCTGCTTTTTCTTTTGAGTTGCCGGGNGTNTCNTCCATCTCGGGNGANCTTCANAAGTATGGTTATGCCTCAAAGGGTGCNTCCACCCTCTTCCANCGCTCAGAGGAACAGCGGACCCATCAGATTTTCGAATGCGACGAATGGCCGGCCGGCCACATGANNACNCCGACCATGGCCGGNACNCGTCCGGGAGGTGCGATTGCCAGCGCATGGGCGGTGATGCATTACCTCGGCGAGGACGGCTATCGGGAGAANGCGCGGCAGGTTTGTGAAGCGCGCGAAAAGCTGACCGANGGGATTGAGCGCATCCCGGGCCTGCAGACCTATGGTGAACCCAACCTGAGCATCATGCTTTATGGCTCCGATCGCCTCGATGCCTTCGCGCTCTACGGTCGTATGCTCAAGCGGGGATGGTTCAGCGGAGTGGTGACGGAACCTCGCGCGATCCATCTCATGCTGGCTCCTTGCCACCTCGAAGTGGCGGACGAGTATCTCGCTGACCTGGAAGCCTGCGTGGCAGAACTGGCCGCCNCGGACGAACAGCCCAGCGGTCATCAAGCTCGCTACAACTGACGCGTGACTCAGTGGTGGTGGGCGTGGTCGTGTTTTGTGCCCAGTGCCTCACCCAAGGTGGCGAGCCAGGTTCGCAGGCCCTTGAGCCAGACTGAGCGCAGGATCAGCGCGCCGAGGATCAGCGTGCTCCCCACGGCCCACAGCGAGTGATCATGCCCCAGGTCGGCTTCGGCCAGAGCGGTGGTGGACTCCAGACCCAGCAGGTTGCTCAAGGCCGCAATGGCCCAGGCCGCCAGGATCAAGGCCCCGAGGCCGATCCAGGTGGCGCGCGCACCGAAGGCGCTCCGCAAGAAGGCCACTGTCGCCAGATTGGTCGCGGGCCCCAGGAGCAGTCCAGCCAGGACCGCTCCAGAGGAAAAGCCCTTGCTGATCAACACGGCGGCCAGCGGCGTCGCGGCGGCCGCACACACGTAACTCGGCACGGCTACGATGGAGACCAAGAAGATGTCGAGGCCGCTGCTGCCCAATCCATGGATGGCCTGATCCGGNAGGCCCGCCTGCAAGTAGGCCGCGGCCAGGAGTCCGATTGCCGTAAAAGGGCCCACATGGTGAAGAAGTTCGTCGAACGAGTGGACGAAGCGACTCCAACTCGCGCCCTCCTCGACTTCGGGGTTCAGGGGAGGACCGTCGTCTTGAAGACGGCTTGATCCACCCATCTGCTTCGCAATGACGAGTGCGGCCACGACGGCCACCAGGATGGCGGCCGCAAGTCGCACCGCAGCAAAGGGCCAGCCCAGGAATTGCACCGTCAACGCAAAACTCTCCACACCCAACTCGGGGGTGGCAAAGAGAAAGGCCACCACGAGTGCTGGACCCGCACCCTTCTTCTTCAGGGTTTCAGCCAAAGGGAGTACCCCGCATGCACACAGAGGAAGCGGTGCTCCGACCACCGCGCCTCGCATGGCTTGCTGGACGGAAGAGCCGGATTGAAGCCAGCGNACGGAGATCCGGCCTCCCATGGTTTGCAAGAGCGCACCAATGGCGAGACCCAGCAAAAGGACCGGGGCGGTTTCCAGGGTGAAATCGGCCAGCNCATCGAGAATGCCCGCTTGCATGGCGCCTTCCGGGTGACCGTGAGAATTTCCGTGGGGCCCTCCAACAAACGCCACCAGAAGGCCGGCGACCATGGCGAACACGTCGGCCAATCGATCGCGGGTGGTCGAAGGCACGTCCGCCTTCCAGTCGTGCCCGATGATATGNAGAAGCAGTCCGCTGGCCGCAGCGAGGATCCAGGGCTCAGCCGAAAACAGCAGGGCGGCCGGCGCGGCATCCACGACAAGCACACCCAGAACCGAGGCCAGCGCCATTCCCATGGCCCTGAGGATGGCGTGGATCGCGCCATAGCGTTCGGCGTACGCGAGGACCATCACCGCGGTGACGGGCACCACATGAGCTGCGAGTGCCAGTAGAGCTCCGGGGTTGAGTTCGGCGGGCTCCGCGGTCCCGGAGAAGAGCCCCAGCGCGATGCCGTCCCCCAAGCGGTGTATCAAGAGGCCGAAGTAGCCCAATTCCACCGCGATCCAGGATGCATCCGCGGATTCAGCCCCGGTGATCCGTCTGCGGCTGAATCGGANGAGTCGCTCAAAGCCGGCCGGCAGCACCAGAGCCAACAAAAACACCGCCAGNGCCCAGAGTCCGACTTCCTCCAGGGCCGTNGGCAGGAGTTGGGCGAGGACCACCACGACGGAGGCGACCAGNGCAAAGGTGCGTATGGNAGGCAAGACCGCGCGATTGCGCGTCCCTACGAGCACCAGCAAAGCTCCAAGAAGGACGGAGCCAATGGCCACAGCCAAGCCGAACCACATGATCTACGTGCTCCCGCTTAAATGAGCCCAGGGGCCTGGCTTGGGTCCTTGCCAACGAGGTCACCTTGGGCCGACCGTGGCCCCGAGCCAGTGCTCTCCGGGGTAAGCCAGATGGGTGAAGACCACGCTCGTTCCTGGATGGTGGACGGGAAGTCGGGTCGCGGCTCGACACCGGCTCGAAGTGCGTCCCAGGTCGACCATCGGCACGTTGGATTTTCCAGAGCTCGAACGTAGTAGAAAGAACGCTGGTCCGAGTCGAACTCCGGGTCCTGCCAGACGGCCTTCAATTCTCCACTTCCACTGGCGGCCGATGTCGAGCAATCGGAGAGGTCTACAGAGGCCTGATTGTCTGGGCAACGGTGTGTCATGGCGTCGGGTGAGGTGCCCCCCGCGCAGGCTACGTCAAAGACTTTCTCATGCGTTTCGGACCCGTCCGACCAGCCTTTGACGATTTGAAGCCGTTGAAGAGGCGCGCTCAGAGGATCGCGGGTCGCCCAGGCCATGAATGAGGGCGAGGAACTGTCGTCCCCGACCTCGAGTTCGCCGCCCATGGGGACACCCATTCGATACGCCTCGCCGATGGTGCCGGGGTCAGAGAAGGAAAGCTGCTCCAGTCCTTCGCCGGCAAAGAGTCGGACTCGGATGCGCGGTCCCGATGTGGCGAAGGTCTCCTTCCTCCGAAAGGCATCATAAATCGCCTCTCGTGTGTTTTCCTCGGCCCACACCCCGGCGACTCCCGACGCACCGAATGTGGTGGTCGGCGTCTGCGAGTAGGACTCTCCTTCGACCTCCATCAGGAGCTGGGGCGCAAGGATCGAGTAGAGCCCGGATTGCCAGACGGGCAGAGGGATGGAGCCGCGCAACTCGGGCGTGGAGTCGAGGATCCCGATCTTGGAGAAAAAGTTCGATTCATCGTCGGAAATGGCTCCGGTGTGCGTGTCGCTGGCTGCTACAAACCCGAATTTATAGGGGTTCACGGTACCGGCGTCCTCGAAAGCCAAACCCCGACGGAGCGCCTGTCGCGCGTAGCTTCCGTCAGGTTCACTGAATTCCATGGCTCCGACCTTGTATGGCATGATCTCGAACTCGGCCCATTCGTCGTTGTCGGAAAGTGAAGGATGGGTCTCGGAGGTTCCCTTGACCTGGGTCAGTTCCACGAGAGGTTCATTCCGGATCCTCTGCGCCGCATAGTCGTCATCCATGGGGTCCCCGGCCCAATCGACGAGCTTGAACATCTGGCCATTGGAGCCATTTGAGTTGTGGGGAATCGCCAGGGTTTCGATCCCCTGCTCACGTAGGCCGTCCATCCAGTCCCAGAGTCCTTCCGGGTTCTGGGAATGGAATCGGGAGAACGGCTCAGCGGGCAATCGGTCCGCTTGCCTGAAGATCACGTTGCGATGGAGGTTGCCTCGGTCGTTGGAAGAAGAGGTGTACTCGTAAGCCACGAAGGTCGTGAACTGACCGGGATTGTTGTACTGCTCCGCGGAGTCGATGATATCCTGCCACGCCGATCGCGTGATCGCGGCCGTCATGTCCGGATCGAGGGTTCCGTCGACGATCATGCCGAGGGCGCCCGGGACAAAATTTCCGAAGACCTGCAGGCGCGGGACGACCGAGAGGAGCCCGTCGTTGCCTGGCGCATTGAGGTTGTGGAGGGGTTCGGAAATCTCAAGCTTGGAGATCTCAGAGGAAGTGTCGGCGGCCTCCTTGGCCACGCCCAGGAAAAGGGCATGGTCGGTGACGGCATAGAAGTCCAACGGCTGAGTCAGGGTCATGTCGAACCCCGCCGGATGTTTGATGGTTTCACCCTGTGCGTACCGATAGGCATCCCGCGGCCCNATGGTCGTGCCGAACGCAAAGGCGTCAAACGAATAGGTGGTGTGGACGTGGAGGTCTCCAAAGTAGGCGTTCCGGTCCGGATTGGGTGCCTGCAAGAGGGGCTGCCTTTCCACGATATCCGGATTGACGGTCAGCAGGCGCTCCGGAACGCGGCCCGATTCGGATGCACCCAGAGGCGACTCAGTTTGCTCCTGCCATTCAGAAGAACCACAGGCCACCACGCCCAGGGTCAGGACCAGGGTGAGGCAGGTCATCACGATCTTTCGCATGGACTCATCTCCGAAAGCAATGCGCTGCCGGAGGAGAGCCTCCGGAGAGCCGCGTCATGGGGTGGACTGAACTGTTCCCGAGCCAGTATGTCGAAAAACCGGGAACTTGGCCTCAAGGGCCTGTGCGAAGGATCGCAGCTTTTGTGACCCAGTACGACTCGGCCCTGGGCTCCGAGTCCAGCTTGAANNCCCTNNGCACGCCGGCTGCCCGTAATCCNACTCAGGACGTTCGGTAGGCCCGCTTGGGCGGGTCCTGACCTCTGCNGCGCCCAAAGGGTGCCCTGCATGGAATGGAGGCCGTGGAGAGGATCCTCAAGCGGGATGAGGAGGAGCGATCCTGGCTCCCACTCTCCCCCACCTGATGTTCCGGTGCGTCCTGGTCGGGCCGGCGGGATTCGAACCCGCGACCTCTTGACCCCCAGTCAAGCGCGCTACCAAGCTGCGCCACGGCCCGACGGACACTTTGTTTAGCGATCCCCTCGCCTTCTGTCGACTCATTCATGCAGTCGGTGGGCTTTGGAGGATTCGTGTGATGACTCCTTAGAGCAGGTCCCGAATCTCTATCAGGCTACCCCTGATCTGCTTGTATTGGGCGCGAAGCGCGACGGGGTCGAGCACCGGCTCTGCTGTTTCTTCGGGTTCCTCGACCTCGTCTGCGACCTGAGGAAGGTTGGCGATCCCCAATTCCCTCAGCTGAAGCCGTGCTCCCGCAATGGTGTAGCGCTCTTCGTACAGCAGGTGCTTGATGGCCTGCACCATTTCGATGTCTTTTTGCCGGTAGAGTCGCTGTTTCGACCGGGACTTGGGTGGCGCCATCCAGCGGAATTCGGTCTCCCAATAGCGGAGCACATGGGGTTTTACACCGGTCAGCTTGGCCACCTCGCCGATGCGGTAGTAGAGCTTTCCGCTCTTCGAGGCCCGAGACGCGGAACTCGCTCGTTTTGCCTTGGCGGGAGTCGAGGACTTGGTGCTCGCACTTGCGGAAGAGGTCTTGGCGGCCTTCTTGACACTGGCCTTCGCTTTGGCCTTCTTCTTGGCCGCTGCTTTTCGACCCGCCTTTTTCGGCGCATCCCCTGCTTTCGCCATCCGCTCCCCTGACTCCTGTCTCTCGTGTTCTATGGGCTTTGTGGAGCGGCTCGCTCACACGGGTTCCGTTTCGACGTTCCCAAGATGAAGAGCGTGTCTCTTATGGGAAATGCTGCCTGATCCTATTGGTTGACTTCAACGGAATGAGATTCGCCAGGAGAGGTCTCCGACACCTCGAATTCATCCCCATCGTTCAACACAGTTTTTAGCACGAGACTGGGTTTGAAGGTCAGCACCTTCCTGGCATCCAGAAGAATTTCCTGTCCGGTCTGCGGGTTTCGTCCCTTCCGCGCATTTTTGTGGCGTACGACAAAATTGCCGAATCCCGAAATCTTCACCTTCTCACCTTCGGCGAGTGTTTCCTTGATGATTTCGAAAACCTTCTCCACCAGCTCCGCGGCCTCTTTTTTCGAGAACCCGACCCGCTCGTAGATCTGCTCGACGATCTCTGCCTTCGTCATGCTCCCTCCCCACTGGCTGTGGAATGCCGAGGTAATGCGATCAAGTCCGGCCCCGACTCAGCCTCATTTTACTCATTTCGGCGGGGCTTTCCGCTCCAAGTCTACGAAAAGAGTGAATTTTTCACGCACAACCCCCAGGGGTTGCCGGACACAAAAAAAGGTGAGCCGTGTCGGGCTCACCTGGTTTTGCGCTGCTCCTGGCCGCGGTTTCTCGTTCCCACCGCTTTCAGGGAGTCGGGC
Source organism: Spirochaeta sp. (assembly GCA_002691025.1). GTDB lineage: Bacteria > Myxococcota_A > UBA9160 > UBA9160 > UBA4427 > MED660. The sequence goes on from NZGT01000076.1 coordinate 15,601, forward strand.
CTAGGCTGCGCTTCGAGCCACCTCGGCCAGCTTGGAAAAGGCCGGCGGATTCGTGAGTGCCAGCTGGGCCAGACTCTTGCGGTCGAGTTCTACGCCCGCTTTTCGAAGACCACTCATGAAACGACTGTAGGAAAGGCCGTGCTCTCGAGCCGCCGCGTTGATTCGCACAATCCAGAGACTTCGGAAGTCTCTCTTGCGCAGCTTTCGACCGCGGTATGAATTGCTCGCAGCCCGATCGACGGCTTCCTGCGCCACGGTGGCGAGCTTGCTGCGCCCGCCTCGGAATCCCTTGGCTCGTTTGAGTATTCGGTTCTTGCGCTTGTTCGCGGTGACTCCGCGTTTTACCCTGGACATGATCTACCTTCCTGACTCGCTTTGGCCTTTGCGGCCCAAGCGGTGGGTCTAGCTGTACGGCAGCAGTTTTTCCATGCGGTTCGTATCCGCAGCGGCGACTTCCTCGCTGCCACGGTATTGCCTCTTCCGCTTGGTCGATTTGTTGGTGAGAATGTGATTCCGGTTGGCCTTGTTGCGCTTGAATTTGCCGGACCCTGTCCGACTGAAGCGCTTGGCGGCTCCCCGGTGCGATTTCATCTTAGGCACTTTGGTGTCTCCCTACTGCGTATTTTCAGTTTCTGCCGCGTGGGCTTCGTTTTTCTCTTCTGCGGCGATCGGGCTGTTCTGGCCGGAATCGCTCGATTCGGCCTCTTTGGCCTCTTTTTCTTCGGCGCGCTTGATCTCCGCGATGGTTTCCCGGTCACCGATCAGGATCATGGACATGAAGCGTCCTTCCATTCTCGGCGGGTTTTCCATTTTGGCCACGCTTCCGAGTTGCTTGATGACTTCTTCAAGTTGATCTCGTCCGCGACTCTTGTGCACCATTTCCCGACCGCGGAACATCACGGTCACTTTGACTTTGTCCCCTTCAATCAAGAACTTCCGGACATTGTTCAGTTTGAAGTTCAGATCGTGCTGATCCGTGCCCGGTCGAAGCTTGATCTCCTTGAGGGTGGCCGAATGTGAAGGCCGGTTCGTCTTCTTTTTCTTCTGCTCGTACTTGTACTTCCCGTAGTCCATGATCCGGCAGACCGGCGGCCTTGAATTCGCCGCGACCTCAACGAGGTCCAGCCCCTCTTCCTGGGCCAGCACAATCGCCTCTTCGGGCGTCATCACTCCAAGCTGCTCACTGTCCGATCCAATGACCCGGATTTCTCGAACCCGGATGCGTTCATTCACGCGTGTGGAATCTTTTTCAGGGGCCGCGACTCGAAATTTCGATCTTGATCTAGCAGGAATATTCAACTCCTCCGGGGTTTGTTTCTAGGTTAGGGGCCCCATTTTGCGCTCTGTGGCAGAAATCGCAAGCCTTGAGACCATAGCTTCGAGCTCCATAGGCTCAATTTTCTCTTTGGACTTCCTCAGACGGGGCGCCACGGTGCCCGCCTCGGCCTCCTGCTCGCCAATGACGAGGCTGATCGGGACCTTCTGTTTCTCCGCGTCCCGGATCTTGAAACCGAGGGTTTCGTTGCGTAGGTCGAGTTCGGCTCGCAGACCCGCACCCCGCAGGGCTTTTACGACCTCTTCCCCGTAGGGTAGCTGATTTTCACCGATGGGGAGCACGGCCACCTGGACCGGCGAGAGCCAGAATGGGAAATCGCCTCCCGTGTGTTCGATGTAGATCCCCATGAACCGCTCAATGGATCCCAGAACCGCACGATGGAGCATGGCGGGTTGGTGCCGTTCGCCATCGGCGCCGATGTAACTCAGTTCAAAACGACCGGGCATGGCCATGTCGATCTGGATGGTGGCCAGGGTCCAGGCTCGCCCGAGTACATCGCGGAAATCGGCCTCGACCTTGGGCGCGTAGAAAGCGGCGTCGCCTTCCTTGATCCGGCAGGCGAATCCGGCCCCCTCTACCGCGTCAATCAGGGTTCGCTCGGCGACATCCCAGTCCTCCGCGGAGCCGAGGAACTCGTCTCCGCGAGTGGAGACCGCCATCTCAAGGCCTTCGAGTCCGAGGGTTTCGTAGACCTCTGAAACCATCTCGAAAAAAGAGGTGATCTCCTCGGAAACCTGCTCCTGGGTGCAGTAGATGTGGGCATCGTCCTGCGCAAAACTGCGGACGCGGGTCAGGCCGGTGAGTGTCCCACTGCGCTCATTTCGGTGAAGTCGGCTGAACTCGGCCCAACGAATGGGAAGCTCCCGATAGGAACGTTTGGTGGTGCCAAAGAGGTGGCAGTGGCCTGGGCAGTTCATGGCCTTGACGCCAAGTTCTTCCTCGGAGTCGGACCCCTCAAACCAGTACATGTCATCGTGGAACTTGTCGTAGTGACCTGAGCGNCGAAAGAGATCTGAGCGNAAAAGCTGAGGGGTGATGACTTCTTTGTAGCCATACTTCGGGTACAGATCCCGGATGAAGTCGCAGAGCCCGTTGTANACGGCCACGCCTTTCGGCAGGTAGAACGGCGCGCCGGGCGAGAGCACGGGATCCAGCACGAAGAGTCCGAGTTCCACNCCGACCCGGCGATGGTCCCGCTTGCGNGCCTCTTCAAGTCTTCTCAGGTGCGCTTTGAGTTCTTTTGACGAGGCAAAGGCCGTGCCGTAGATCCGTTGAAGCGGCTGTGCAGATTCATCGCCCCGGAAATAGGTTCCAGAAACCTCCAGGAGCTTACTTGCGCCCACTTGCCCGGCGTTCGCCACATGGGGCCCGCGACACAGGTCAGTGAATCCGCCGTGCTGGAACAGGGTGATCTCGGCGTCTTCCGGAATATCGTCGAGTCGTTCCAATTTCAGATGCTCGCCGAGGCCTTCGAAGAGACTTCGGGCTTCTTCTCGACTTACCACCCGGCGCTCGAAAGCCGCTCCCTCCTTGATGATCTTCTTCATTTCGGCATCGATACGCTCGATGTCATCCGGCGTGAAGGGCGTTTCTACGAGAAAGTCGTACTGGAATTTCTCGCTATGGTCCGCCCGCCCCGCATCCACTTGGGCATCGGGGAAGAGTCGTTTCACCGCATCGGCCATGATGTGTTCGGCTGAGTGTCGGATGACGTCGCCCGCTTCCGGGTCCCGGGTGGTGACGATTTCAAGGTCCACGTCCTCGCGGATCGGGGTTCGGAGGTCCACGATCTGGCCTTCGATACGTCCTGCCACCGCGGCTTTGGCAAGCCCGGGACCGATCTGGTGAGCGACGTCGAGAACGCTGGCACCGGCACTCATGGACAGCGGCGTACCGTCGGGCAGCCGAACCGTGATGTTGTTACTCATGAGCCACGCCGGTCATGGAATCCGCTTCCTTGATCTTCATCGCCTGGGACAACAGGCGTTCAACTGGTAGGCACGGGCGGAATCGAACCGCCGACCCCCACCGTGTCAAGGTGGTGCTCTAGCCGCTGAGCTACGTGCCTATGGAAAGTGTCGATCCAGTCCCCAGTCAAAGCCGGGGTCCGTTCTAAGAAGCCGGAATGATTACCGATTTGCGAGCTGGGTGTCAATTCGGAAAAAACCGGGTCGGGTTCGTCATCAAGGAGCCTTGTCGAGGTCTGTTCCAGGGGTCGCGGGGAGAGGCTCTGGGAGATCCTCGAGATTCATGACCCCGCCCTCCTCTTGCGCTGCGGGAGGGGGTCGCCAGGCTGCGGAGATGGCGAGCCGAGGCCGAAGTGGGCCCTGCCACGGCGAGAGGTTTCCCGCCTCTTCCGCGTCTTGTACTTCAAGGGTGACCAGATTGAGTTCGGCGGGCGCGGCCGCCTGAAGCAGTCGGTTCAGCTCCGAAGCGGTCCAGGCGCCTTCGACCCGGATTCGAGCGTGCTGGGAGTAGAAGGCTTCGGGCGTCACGGAGGCCGCTTCGATCCCCGGACCTGCGAGAAGCTCGAGCACGGCCTGATAGAGGGCGTATTCATCAAGCCCGCTGAGTTCCAGTTCGATCCCCGTCAAGGCATCGAGAGGCATCGACGCGATGAGTCCCGTCTGCTCCAGACGTTGTCGCACCCGAGCCACCTCGACTTGCACTTCCATGACCACGACGTACTCGGTGGCGGCGTCTGGATCCTGGGTGAAGAGAGCGGGACGCTCACCTTGATCCTCGAGAATTCGGAAGCCCCGCGTATAGGGGACCATGTTCCGCCCCAGCGCCTCCTTGACCCTCTCTTCTTCCAATTCCTGGGCGGGCAGAAAAGAGCGGATGGGACTTTCCCAGGCGAGCGTGGTCCCCGCGAGAAGATCGGGCATGGGCGAGTCGGGGTCGGGTGCGTTCGGAGAACTGGGCTTGATGAGGAGGCCCTTCAGGAGGAGGTCTGCGCCGACTCGGGAGACGCCATTGATGAGGCCTTCTTGCACAGCCCGGTCCTTGGGCGTGTCCCGTGGGTTTCCCCGGCCGTGCAGCGCCACTGCGCCAACCACTTCCAATCGCCGCACCTCGCTTTGGTCAGAGAAGGCCGGGCCCGTAGCGAGAAGCCATGCGGCCAGCCAGACGCTCGTGGCGATGAGGCCCGCACGCGTCAAAGGGTGCGCTCCGCGACCCGCCGTCCGAAGAGTGCATCCACATCGCGCTGCAGTTCCTCGCTGGGATCGACCCCTCGAAGTTCGCCCACGGAAAGGATGGTTTCGCTTTCTCCGGGGATCGTGATGTGGACAAAGACGGGGCATTCGCCCGGGTGCGTGGCGAGTACGTTGCGCAAGGCCGCCATGCGGTCACGATTGACTTCAGGCTCGGTGACCCGCACCCGCAGATAGGTGGTCAGGCGTTGCTCGCCTTCGTCCAGTCGCATGATTTCGCGGACCAGGACCTTCGGCGGGTCGCCGGCCTCGAGATTGCCCGAAATCAGCAGGGGCGTCGGGCCCTCGCCCTCCGGTCCCGTGATCGCGTCTCGAAGCAGGTCCACGTAGCCCTCATAGGGCTCCGAAAAGATGACCAGTTCGAAGCTGCCTTCCAGATCTTCGAGGGTAGCGAAGGCCATCCGCTTTCCTCTTTTGGTCCGGGTCTCACGCATCGCGGTGAGAAGCCCTCCGATGCGGACTTCTCGCCCCTCCTTTCCTTCTGTCTGGGAGGCCTTGCAGTCGGTGTAGCGATTCAGTTCATCCTTGACCTCGCCCAGCGGGTGGCCGCTTACGTAGAAACCAAGGAGTTCTTTTTCAAAAGACAGTCGCTCGCGATCATTCCAATCGGCCACTTCCAGGAGTTGCGGGGCCTCCATGCCCTGCCCGCCCGTCAGGTCCCCGAATAGATTTTCCTGGCCGACAGCACGGTCCCTCTGCTCAGAGGAGGCCCACTCCAGCGCAGAGTCGATGGTGGCGTAGACCGAAGCCCGACTCTCGTGCAGGGAGTCGAAGGCGCCGCCCCGCACCATGGCTTCAAGGGCCCGGCGGTTGACCTTTCGGGAGTCCACTCTCCGAGCGAAGTCGAAGAGACTCTCGAAGGGGCCTTCTGATTCTCGGCTCTCGATAATGGAGGTGATGGCGCCCGCGCCCAGATTCTTGATGCCGCCGAAGCCGAACCGGATCTTGCCCTCGACCACGCTGAAGTCCTGGATGGAAAAATTCACATCGGGCGGGACGATCTCCAGGCCCGAATCCCGAACGTGTCCGATATAGCGGGACATCTTGTCATGATTGGTGGATTCGATGGTCAGTGTCGCGGCTAGATACTCGGCCCGGTGATTGGCCTTGAGATAGGCGGTCTGGTAGGTCAGGTAGGCGTAGGCGGCCGAGTGGGCTTTGGGAAAACCATACCCTGCGAACTCGGTGATCAGGTCGAAGACAGAGCCCGCTTCCGCCTTCTCGATCCCGTTCTTGAGGCAGCCATCCACGAATCGCTCTCGTTGGCGATTCATCTCCTCCACCTTCTTCTTGCCCATGGCGCGACGGAGGAGGTCCGCCTCGCCCAGACTGTACCCGGCCATGGCCTGGGCAATCTGCAGAACCTGATCCTGATAGACGATGACACCGAGGGTCTCTTCAGTCAGGTGGGTGATGGAAGGGTGAAGATACGTGACCGGCGTCAGGCCCGCCTTTCGATTGACGAAGTCATCCACCATTCCGGATTGGAGTGGCCCCGGTCGGTACAGGGCGACGAGACTGATGATGTCTCGAAACTCTCGAGGGCCGATCTTCGTGACGAGATCAGTCATGCCCGACGACTCCACCTGGAAGACGGCCTCCGTGTCTCCTCGACAGAGCAGTTCGAAGGTCGCTTTGTCATCGATGGGGATCTTGGAAAGGTCGAAATCCTTGAAGTCGGGCTTCTTCTGGATCAGGCGCTCGGCATCGGCCAGCAGGGTCAGGGTCTTGAGTCCCAGGAAGTCGAACTTGATCAGGCCGACCTTCTCCACGCATCCCATGTTGTATTGGGACATGACGTCGCCCGATCGGGCATCGCGGTACAGGGGGACCATGTCGATCAGGGGCCGATTCCCGATGACGACACCGGCTGCATGCTTTGAGGCGTGGCGTGTCAGCCCCTCGAGCTTGAGCGCCGTTTCGATGAGTTGCGCCACCTGTCCGTCGGCATCCATGCTGGCGCGGAGCTCAGGCGACTGGGCGATGGCCTCCTCGAGCGAGATCCCCAGTACATCGGGGATGCGCTTGGCGATCCGGTCCACGTCCCCGAACGACAGGCCGAGCACGCGGCCCACGTCGCGGATGGCGGCCCGGGCCTGAAGGGTTCCGAAAGTCACGATCTGGGCGACCTTCATGCCATCGTAGGCGCCTTCCAGGCTTTCCGGTGTGCCGTCCTCGTTCTGGGGGACCTTCTCGTCGTATTTCTCGGCGACGTACCGGATGACCTGCTCCCGGCCCCGCATGCAGAAGTCCACGTCGATATNCGGCATGCTGATGCGTTCCGGGTTCAGGAAGCGCTCGAAGATGATGTCGTACTCGATGGGGTCGACGTTGGTGATGTTCATCCCATAGGCGACCAGACTGCCTGCGGAACTGCCTCGCCCGGGCCCCACCGGGATGCCATTCTTCTTCGCGTAATTGATGAAGTCGGCGACGATCAGGAAATACCCGGGAAAGCCCATCTGCTCAATGACATTGAGTTCGTGATTCATCCGCTCTACGTAGGGCTTGTGATGGGATTTTTCGAAGGGCTCATCCGAATCCATGCCCAGTCGATCGCGCAGTCCATCCCAGGCCTGTTCCCGCATGACGTCTTCCAGACTCTTGCCTGCCGGAACCTGGAAATCGGGCATGTGATACTCGCCCATCGGTATTTCCACGTCGCATCGCTCGGCGATCTCCAGCGTGCGGTCCACCGCCTCGGGGTGATCGTGGAAGACTTCNTGCATGGCATCGCCGTCTTTCACGAAGAAGCCGCGTCCGTCGAAGCGGAAGCGATTCTTGTCAGAAAGATTCGCCGCGGTTCCGATGCAAAGCAGCGCATCGTGGTGCTCGTGGTCGTCATGCTCCAGGTAGTGGGCATCGTTGGTGGCCACNAGNGGGATNCCCAGGTCCGAGTTCATCTTGAAGAGTTCCTGGTTGACGCGCTCCTGGGCGTCGATTCCGTGGCGTTGGATCTCCAGATAGTAACGATCGCCAAAAAGTCTCTTGAAGTCCTCGGCCAGCTCCCAGGCCCGGTNTTTTTCGCCGTGCTCCAGGGCTCTGGGGATCGGGGCAGAAAGGCAACCGGATGTGCAGATNAGCCCTTCGTGTTTCTGTTCGAGGAGGCTCCAGTCGATCCGGGGCTTGTAGTAGAAACCCTCGAGATAGGCCTTGGAAACCAGATGCATCAGGTTCTGGTAGCCCGTTTCATTCATGGCCAGCAGGAGCAGGTGGTTGATGGCGTCATAACCGGTCTCGTCGCGCGCTCGTTTTTCGCGCTCGAATCGGGAGCCGCCGGCAAAGTAGACCTCGCATCCGATGATGGGCTTGACGTTGTTGGCACGGGCTTTTTCGTAGAACTCCACAGAGCCAAAAAGATTTCCGTGGTCGGTTTGCGCCACGGCAGGCATGTTGCACCGACTGGCTCGCTCAAAGAGNGGGTTGTGCTTGATGGCGCCGTCCAGCAGCGAGTACTGCGTATGCAGATGGAGGTGAACAAAGGGCTTAGGCACGACTATCGGTACTCCACGCAAAGACATGGGTGCGGCGAGTCGAGACCTGCCGCCTGCAAGATCTGGGCTCCGATTCGGGATCTTTTAGGCATAGAACGACTCGGCATGGGCTTCTCGTTCGGCTTTCAGCATTCCCGCGGTCTCGTCCTGGAACCGGTTGCGATCTTCTCGAGTCCGGAAGACCCAGATGCATACGGTGTCTTGGCTGTGATAGATCGCTTTCAGTTCGTCATCGATCTCGCACACGTCTCGCGGAATCTCCGCTTGGATGCAGATCATCCTATTCCCACTCTATGGTCGCGGGTGGTTTGGAGGAGATGTCGTACACCACCCGGTTGATCCCCTTGACCTCGTTGATGATGCGATTCGAGATCTTGCCGAGGACCGGCCACGGAATGTGAGCGAAGTCCGCCGTCATGGCGTCCGTGGAGGTGACGCAGCGGATCGCCACGGCGTTCTCGTAGGTCCGGGCGTCGCCCATGACGCCGACGCTGTTGACAGGGAGGAAGACCACCAGAGCCTGCCAGATCTCATTGTAGAGTCCTGCTTCCCGAATCTCCTCGTTCATGATGGCGTCGGCGCGGCGAAGGGGCGTCAGCCTCTCGGGGGTGACTTCGCCCATGATCCGGATGCCCAGTCCTGGTCCCGGAAAGGGGTGTCGTCCAACAAGGGTTTCCGAGAGTTCGAGGGCGCGCCCGACCTCTCGGACCTCATCCTTGAAGAGTTCTCGCAAGGGCTCCACCAACTCGAGTTTCATGTCCTCGGGAAGCCCCCCCACGTTGTGGTGGGTCTTGATGGTGACGGACGCGCCCTTGACCGAAACGCTTTCGATGACATCCGGGTAGAGGGTCCCCTGCACCAGGAATTGTGCTTCTCCCAGTTTCGCGGCTTCCTCTTCGAAGACGTCGATGAAGAGCCCGCCGATGATACGTCTCTTTTTTTCCGGGTCTTCGACACCGCGAAGTGCGCTCAGGAATCGATCAGAAGCATCCACGGCGATGAGCTTCACGCCCAGCGCCGTTCCAAAGACAGCCTCTACTTCTTCGCGTTCGCCTTCCCTCATGAGTCCGTGGTCGACGAAAATGCAAGTCAACTGGTCGCCCACCGCTTGGTGGACGAGCGCGGCGGCCACCGAGGAGTCGACTCCGCCTGAAAGTCCACAGATGACGTTGCCTGGGCCGATCTGTTTGCGGATCGCCGCCACCGACTGATCAATAAAGGCCTGGGTGGTCCAGTCTCCCGTGCACTGGCAGATGGTGGACACGAAATTTTCGAGGATCTTCAGGCCGTCGTCGGTGTGAGCCACTTCCGGATGGAATTGCAGTCCCCAGATCGGGGCCTCCAGGCAACGCACAGCGGCAAAAGGCGAATGATCACTGTGCGCCAGGGGTTCAAAGCCCGGTGGGAGCGAGAGCACCCGGTCACCGTGACTCATCCAGACCACGCGCTCGCCTCGTTCCTCGAGGCCGGCCAACAAGGGGTCGTCGCGATCAATCTTGAGTTCGGCCCGGCCATACTCCCGATCATCGGCCGCTTCCACCTGGCCTCCCAGTTTCTGGACCATGAGCTGGAGCCCGTAGCAGATGCCGAGGATGGGGATGCCCAGTTCGAAGAGAGCCGGGTCGACATCCGGCGAATCGGCTTCCAGCACACTCGCGGGACCTCCGGAGAGGATCAGTCCCGTGGGCTCGAAGTCTCGGACCGTATCGAGGGGTTGGTCGCCTGGATGTATTTCGCAGTAGACGTGGAGTTCTCGCACGCGGCGGGCGATGAGCTGCGTGTACTGGGAACCGAAATCGAGGATCAGTATACGGCTGGAGTGGGATTGGCTCGATGACATGGGGGGCGGGAAGTCTCCGTGGGTGGGGGGGCAGGGAAACGGCTATTCGACGCGGTAGTTGGGCGCCTCCTTGGTCACGATGACATCGTGAACATGGCTTTCGGTGAGTCCGGACGATGAGATCCGAATGAACTGACCCCGTTCCCGCAGTGCGGCCAGATTCTCAGCTCCACAGTACCCCATGCCCGAGCGAAGACCCCCGTGAAGTTGGTGGACGCTGCTTGAGAGTCCACCCCGGTAAGGCACTCGCCCTTCGATCCCCTCCGGCACGAGTTTGTCACTCTCCACCGAACTCTGGAAATAGCGGTCGCGACTTCCTCGCTGCATGGCTCCGATGGAGCCCATTCCGCGATACACCTTGTAGGAGCGGCCTTGAA
>NZGT01000077.1 GCA_002691025.1 Spirochaeta sp.
CGCGTCGCCACATTGATGGCTCCCGCCGTCGAGTTCCGCCCCCAGAGCGTTCCTTGCGGTCCTCGCAACACTTCCACCTGGGCCAGGTCGAAGAAGCTCAGAGCACTCGCGGCGGTCGGGTTGTTCTGGTAGATCCCGTCAATATTGAAAGCCACCGAAGGGTCTGCAAAACCATCACTCCCAATGCCTCGGATGGTGATGCGGGAAACGCCGAAGGTCTCCCCGTACTGAAGATTGGGAACCTGGGTTGCCAGAGACTCCACATCATAGATGCCTCGATCCACAAGCTGAGCGCCGCTCAATGCGGTAATGGCCGCCGGAGTTTCCTGAAGGTTCGAGGTCCGCTTCTGCGCAGTCACCGTCACTTCCTCGATCCCGGTGTAGTCCTGGGGCTCCTCGATTTCCCCTTCCAGCGGAACCGTATTCTCGATCCCGCCCGCCTCCAGGACGGGCTCCCCGTCGGCTCGCTCCACGGCCTCGGGCGTCGGGTCCGCCACGATCAGGTTCGGGTCCGGCTCCGGCTCGAATTCGGATTTCACCGGGGTCGGACTGTCCGCGGCCACCGCGGCTGAATTCGGCTTCGCAGATTGAGTCTGCGCTGTCGCCGCCAGTGGCCATGACAGGAGGAGGATCAGAAGAAAAAACCCGGTGGAGACGCTTCCAGCTCGATCCGTTCGGTGCATCCGCGGTGTGACCTCCTTGGCGAAGCACACCGAACGTCGCCACGCCGGACGTGATGTTGCGTATCATCACACCCGACACACCGGCGCCCCCAGAGCCCCGCGCATCTGATTCCCGAAACGACCACCGTCAAACCCGGTTCCTCTTGGGTTCAACCTTGCGACAGTCCTCTCAAAGGTATCCTATTCGCGGTCCCAAGTGCTAACGGGATTTAGTCTGTAAGTCGAAATAAATCCACGACTGCCAGGCAAAGGGCCTCGGACCGGGATCTCAGGCGAAGCCGCCGCGTGTTCACGACGGTCGGCCAATCGGTCAATCAAGCAATCTGGCAATTGCGCAGAACCTGATCGCTCCGAGTTCCACTCAGACTCTGATGCCGACCGAGCGCATCCGCCAATTCCACAACCCCGGCCCAATTCGCTCGCAAGAGCCGAGCGGCCTCTTTCCAGTAGTCTGAATAGAAGATCTCGGCATTCCGCTCTCGGCCCACCAGCTTGGAGAGCGACGCCAGGGCTTGCCGGCCTTGCCCTGCTCGAAGCTGGGCCGCTTCAGAGACCAGATCCTCGGATCGAGCCTCCCAAGAAGCCAGCATGGATTCCGCCACCGCTCCTGCATACTGAAGGACCCCGTAGGCATCCACGATCGCATCCGAGGAAACCGGGGCCGGATTACCCCGGCGGGGCTCCCCGTCCGAAGGACGGCACACCATGGGAATCGGAAGCTTGGAAAAGGTGGAAATACCCACCCCGCCCGACTCGACGTCGCCTGCGCGCACGTCTCGAACCACTTCCTCGCCATAAAGCAGGAAACAGATCATCGACTGAGCGGCCGCCGAGAAGGCTCTCTGCTTCTGCTCGTCATCTCGCCAGACCCACTCGCTCGTCTCTGCACGTCTGATGATTTCTCCGGTCTCGACCTGGCGCTGCATAGCTGTGGCTGACATCGATGGTTCCCTTCTTTCCCCTCGGGGTTTGGCGCCGCCTATCGGCATTCCGTACGTATTTCATCGGCAAGATTCCGAAAAAGTTTATTCCCCTCCACGTGCGCCGGTTTGGGTGTGTCTTATTCCACACGATTCAACTGAGGTCTTTCGTCTTTACCATTGGATACAGAGGGCCAAAGTCCCACCGACTTCTTTCGCCCTCGACGCCGCAAAGAGAAACCCAAAACACTTCTCATCTCTTCGTCGAAGCCATGGATGTGCACTGAAGAGGTGCACAATCGCGTCAGGTTGGCTAGCAAATGGTTGGGAAAGCGAAGCGGGTTTGCCTGCAATAGTGACGCGGGCAGCCCGTTCTCTTGTTTGTATTCATTTCTACGTAAGATCAAGCAGCCAACCATTACATCGTCTTATTCAAATTGAAGACGCGGACTCATTCTGCGTCTTGAATCAAGTTGGAGGTTAAGTTGAGCACCTTCGCGTACGTCCGCTCGGGACGACGTTCCTTACGAATTGCAGGCAGCATGGCGGGGATCGCCCTGCTCTTCTCTGCAAGCATGGCCATCGCTGAGCCGAATATCGACGCAGCCATTGCCGAGGAACGTCAAGGCAACGATCAATCCATCGCGTCACAAAAGCGCATCAATGTGATCGACGATCAGACCGACGAAATGGCCAGTGAGTACCGCACGACACTGGACACCATCGAGTCACTGCGGGTCTACAACACGCAGCTTGAGAAGCTCATCGCCTCTCAGGAAGCCGAGTTGGCCTCACTTGACGAACAGATCGGCAACGTGACCCAGGTCGGCCGAGAGGTCACGCCGCTCATGCTTCGCATGGTGGAAGCCCTGGTGAACTTCGTCGACGCGGACGTGCCCATGCTCGTGAGCGAGCGGCAGGAGAGACTCGGCCAGCTGATCGGGTTGATGGACCGCGCCGATGTGGAGGACTCCGAAAAGTATCGCCGTATCATGGAGGCCTACCAGATCGAAAACGAATACGGACGAACCATCGAAGTCTATCAGGACACTCTCAGCATCGACGGCGAAGAGCGTACGCTTGACTTCCTGCGCGTCGGACGCGTAGCGCTTCTGTATCAGACCCTGGACGGCGAAGAAGTCGGCGCCTGGGACCAACAGGCCCGCGAGTGGGTCGAGCTTCCGAGCGAGTACTCGGACTCGGTTCGCAAAGGCATCCGTATCGCACGCAAGCAACTCGCGCCGGACATGATCCGTGTCCCCGTGGCCGCGCCGGAGGATAAGAGCTGATGAAACGTTTTTTCGTAGGCCTACTGGCCCTTTCCATCGGCCTTGCAACGGCCCTCCCTGCCCTGGGACAGGACGCAGCTGAGACCGCACCGGCGGCCAAGGCTCCCGCGATCACTCCCGAGGAAACTCTCACCCTGGATGAACTGCTTGAGCGCGTGCGCTCCGGCTGGCGCGCTGAGCGTGTGGAGAACCAGGCCAGAGAACGTGACTTCCGGAACGCTCGATCTCGCCAGGCCGCTCTTCTTGAAGAGGCCCGAATCGCCCTGGCCGCCGAAGAGGATCGCGCAGCCTTCCTCGAGCAGTCCTTTGAGGACAATGAAATCGCCATTGCGGAACATGAAGAACTGCTGGCCCAGAAGCTGGGCACGCTGGGTGAACTGTTCGGTGTGGTGCGCCAGGTTGCAGGAGACACTCGCAGCCAGGTCGAGAATTCAATCATCAGCTCCGAGTACCCGGACCGACTTCCTTTCCTCGACGAACTGGGCCAGAGCAAGGCCCTGCCCTCCATCGAGAAACTGGAAGGCCTCTGGGCCACTCTGCTTGAAGAGATGATCGAGTCCAGTCGAGTCAGCCGCTACACCGCACCGGTGGTGCGAGCCAGTGGTGAAGAGGCCCCCATGGAAGTCATCCGCGTCGGTGCCTTCAATGCCGTGGGAGACGAGCAGTATCTGAAGTGGATCCCGGACGTCCAGAAGCTCGGTGAGATCGGACGCCAGCCCGCACCCAAATACGTGGACACCATCGCGGAGCTCGAAGACGCCACAAGTGGCCTTGTGCGCTTCGCCATCGATCCGGCTCGCGGTCAGATCCTGGCCCTGCTGGTGTCGACCCCGACGCTGCGGGAACGCCTCGATTACGGTGGTGTGGTCGGATACGCGATCATCGTGTTGGGTCTCGCTACCTTCCTCTTCGGTTTGATCCGACTGGGTTACGTCACCCTCGTCAGCCGCAAGGTGGTGGCACAGAAGAGCTCTTCTGTTCCGGATGAGAGCAACCCCCTGGGTCGCGTGCTCAAGATCTACGCCGACAACAAGGCAATGGACACCGAAACATTGGAACTCAGATTGGAAGAGCAGGTTCTCAAGGAAACTGCCAAGATCGAGGGATTCCTATGGCTCATCAAGGTCGTCTCCGCGGTCGCTCCGCTGATGGGACTGCTCGGTACCGTGACCGGTATGATCAATACATTCCAGATCATCACCCTCTTCGGTACAGGCGATCCCAAGATGATGGCGAGCGGCATCTCGGAAGCGCTGGTCACCACCATGCTTGGGCTGGTTGTGGCCATCCCCTTGGTGCTGATGCATNCCCTTCTCGCCAGCATGGCGAAGGGCGTGACCACGGTCCTCGAAGAGCAGAGCACGGGGCTCATTGCCACTCAATCCGAAGCCGAAGGCGCAGGTCGTCCCGGCGTGGACCGGGCCTGAGAAAGGCCCGGGGCCAGGGAAGAGCAGCATGATTGAAGCGGTTAGCGACTTCATAAACCGAGGAGGTGACGTTCTCATCGTCATCTTCATCGTTACGGCCGCCATGTGGACGCTGATTCTGGAGCGCCAGTACTACTTCAGGATCGCCTATCCCAGCTTGCGGAAGAGCACCCTCGGAAAGTGGCACCAACGAGGGGACCAGATTTCGTGGCGGGCGCAACAGATCAGGGCCCTTTGGATTTCGGAAGCGTCAAGCGAACTCAACCGATCCATTACCATGATCAATACATTGGTCGCGCTCTGCCCTCTTCTGGGACTCCTCGGGACGGTGACAGGCATGATCGAGGTGTTCGACGTCATGGCCACCGCGGGCAACAGCAACGCGCGCGCGATGGCGGCCGGTGTCTCGAAAGCGACCATCCCCACCATGGCGGGCATGGTCGCCGCCCTCTCCGGTCTCTACTTTTCGGTACAACTCCAGCGCTTTGCCAAGGACCAGGGTGAAGAACTCGCTGACCAGATGACTCACGACTGACGAGCCTCGGGCTCCTAAACCAAAGAATGGTGGCATAGAAAATGCGTCGTAGAAGAGCGACTCAGGAAGAAGAAGCCGAGATCAACATCACGCCCATGCTGGACGTGGTCTTCATCATGCTCATCTTCTTCATCGTTACGGCTTCCTTCGTCAAGGAATCCGGCATTGATGTGAATCGACCGGATGCCGCTACGGCGACGGTCAAGGAACGCGGCAATATCCTTGTCGCAATCACCGACAACAATCAGATCTGGATTGACCGACGCCAGGTGGATGTCCGCTCGGTCCGGGCGAACATCGAACGCTTGCATGCCGAGAACCCTCAGGGTGCGGTGGTCATCCAAGCGGACGAGAACTCCAAGAACGGCCTATTGGTTCAGGTCATGGATGCAGCCCGACAGGCGGGTGTGTTCAACGTGTCGATTGCCGCCAACGAGGTCAGCGAGTAGCCCGGAATGCCTCTTCTTCTACGTCATATCGTCGCGGCCTTCGTCGCGCTGTCGATTACATTCGGCCTCTTCTACTTCATGCAGTATCTCATCTCGATGGGCATGGATCGGGGTGCCGATGTCCAGAAGGGTCGTGTCATTGAATTCGTGCGCCTGAAGCGCGACAGCGAACTCATGACACGCAAGCGAGAGCTGCCCAAGAAGGAAAAACCGCCCGAACCGCCTCCGCCGCCGGACCTCCAGATGTCGCAAGCCGACGCGCCCGATGGAGACACCATGGCGATTGCGGCGCCTTCCCTCGATGCCGGGTTGGATCTCGGTGGGGGGCCCAATCTCGGAGTCGGAGCGAGTGATTCCGACAGCGTGCCCCTGGTCCGTGTGCCGCCCCAGTACCCGATTCGCGCGTCGGAACGAGGGATCGAAGGCTGGGTGGTGCTCGAATTCACAATCACCGAAACCGGCACGGTGCGGAATCCCAAGGTCGTGGATGCCAAGCCGAAACGGATTTTCGATCGCGCCGCCATCCAGGCCATCCGGAAATGGAAATATCGTCCTCGTGTGATCGACGGGGTGGCCGTGGAACGAACCGAGGAAGTGAAGCTCACCTTCGATCTCGACGAGACCTGAAGCTCGCCGAGGCCGCGATCAAGCTCACTTGCAGCCAAGGAGATCTATCATGATGAATGGGCAAACCAATCCGAAGACGATCCTCCGCCTTCTCACCATCATTGCTGTGGTTTCGTTGCTGGTTCTCTCCGGCGCTGGGCCACTCGCCGCCGCCGAAAAGAAGAAGAAGAGCCCGAAGAACTTCATCCCCAGCGCGGCCGTCGGCAAGAAACTCGTAAAAATCCAGGAACTCATGGAAGCCGAGCAGTTCGCCGAGGCCCTCGCCATCGTCGAGCCACTGACCCAGAAGAAGCGAATCAAGAAATTCGACAAGGCCACGCTGTACATGCTCCAGGGATATAACCTGGGCGCCCTTGAACGATACGATGAAACCCTGGCCGCCTTTGAGAATGCGCTGGCGGTGGACTACCTGCCCGACTCGGCCACCCAGCAGCTGAAATACAACCTCGGTCAACTCTATCTCGGCCAACAGGACTACGACCGCGCCATCGCGCTCTTCGAGGATTGGCTCGCCAATGCGCCCAAGCCCGACGCGCAGGCGAGGTTCATGATCACCATCGCCTACGTGGGAAAAGAGGACTGGCCATCCGCCCTTCAGTGGGCTCGGAAGTCCGTGGAACTCTCGCCGAGTCCGGTGGAGAACCGATTGCGACTCCAATTGGCCGCCGAATTCCAGAACGGGAATATTCCCGAGACCATCGAGGTCCTGAAAACTCTCGCCACCCTCTTCCCGAAGAAGGACTACTACGTCCAACTCGCGGCGGGTTATTCGAATATCGGACAGGAAGAGGACGCGCTAGCTCTCCTTGAACTGGCCTACACGCTGGACTTCCTCGACCGGGAACGCGAACTCACCGCCCTCACCCAACGCTACCTCTATCACGACCTGCCCTGGCCTGGAGCCAAGGTCATGAAGAGAGGGCTCAAGGACGGCGTAATCGAAGACAACTCGGAAAACCTGGAGCTCTACGCCAACAGCCTCCTTCATGCGCGGGAATACGACCTCGCGATCGACCCGCTTCGAGACGCAGCCGAAGCGGCTGAAAACGGCGATCTCTACCACCGGTTGGCCCAGGTGCACATCGAAGTGGAGAACTGGAACAAAGCACGAGGCGCGCTTGAATCGGCGCTGAACAAGGGCGACCTTCGCGACGAAGGCAGCGTCCTGCTGCTGCTCGGGATTGCCAATTTCAACGAGGATCGTCTGGACTCCGCTCGCAAGGCTTTTGAACGGGCGGCCAAGAACGAAAAACAGGCTGACAGTGCGGAGAAGTGGCTGAACCACGTCGAGGCCGCGGAGCTTCAAGCGAACGCCAACCAGGGCTGAGCCGACTGAGCCCACTGCGCAAGGGAGTCTGGCCATGGCGGACGCCCGCTTCTACCGCAAAGCGCTTGAAGATGTGGGACGAGGTGTCTTCGCATGGATGCAGCCCGATGGCTCGTGGGGCTACAGCAATGCGGGACTGATCACCGACGGAGACGAGTGCCTCCTGGTCGACACGCTCTTCGATCTGGCCCTCACCCGCGAAATGCTGGCGGCTATGCGGGACGCGACCCCCGCGGCCCGGTTGATTGACGCCCTGGTCAACACGCATGCCAACGGCGACCACACCTTCGGCAATCAGCTTGTGAAGGAGGCTCGCATCATCGCCTCTCGAAGCAGCGCCGAAGAAATGGAAGAAGTCACCCCGGCGGTCCTGGCCGGCATGATGCATATGGCGGATCAAATGGGCTCGGCCGGAGACTATTTGAAGCGGATCTTCGGCGCCTTCACCTTCGATGGCATCGACTCCACCCTGCCCACGCACACCTTTGAAGGCGAGATGACCCACACCGTGGGTGACAAGCCGATCCAACTCATTGAAGTCGGCCCCGCGCACACCCGGGGCGATGTGATCGTCCACGACCCCGTGGACGGCGTCGTCTTTACGGGCGATATCCTGTTCATTGACGGCACGCCCCTCATGTGGGAAGGCCCCGTAGAGAACTGGATCCGCGCCTGCGACCGGATCATCGAGCTTGAACCCAAGGTCATCGTCCCCGGGCACGGCCCCCTCACCGACGTGGCGGGCGTGCGAGGCGTGCAACGCTATCTGGCCTTCATTCGCGATGAATCCCGGGTTCGCTTTGACGCCGGCCTCTCAGCCGAAGAGGCCATTCGGGACATCGCCCTGGACGACTTTTCGTCCTGGCTCGACTCGGAGAGAATCGTAATCAACGTTCATACCCTCTACCGGGAATTCGGCTCCAAGGAGCCGACACCGGACCTCCCGTCGTTGTTTTCCCTGATGTCCGAATTGGCCTGAGGAGGCCTGGGAAGGCCTCTGGGCTCTCAGTCGTGGATCTTCTGCGCCGGCTGGAAGGCTTCCATCTGCTTCACTTCCTTTGAGGCCAGAACCGACTCACAGGTTTCGGGACTCGAAAGGAAGTCCATCACCGAAGGGATGTTCAAGCCGGTCGAAGCCATCATGCTTCCAGTCCGGCTTCCAAGGCCAATCACGGCCTGCCCGAATTGAGGCGTCACGCGATCTACGACTCGGAGAGTTCGACCAATCAACCCCCGGGCCAGATCTGTCACCGTCTGCAGCGGTTCGGGACGGATCGTGAGATCTTCCAGGGGCCCCTCGATCCGAATGGCGGCCGTCACCGACCGAGCAATCGTGCGCTTCAGATGGGGTCGGAGAAGTAGATCCAGATGATCCGTGTTCAGATTGAGTACACCAAGGCCTCGCACAAGCTTCACGGGCGTGTCCCACAAAAGCGCCTGGGTGCTCAGCACCCCTTTCTCTGAGGTCAGTGAAGCGATCAGGCAATTCATAGGCTGCTCGTCACTGGAGCCGGCGCCCCCCTCAAAGCCCAATTGAAGCGCATTCGCATAGCGGTCCAGAACGGTGCCGTGACTCACATGAAGCAGGCCTTTTCCATTCAATCCGGCGATGAGCTGCTTCCGCGTATTCCCCTGGGTCTCAAGGTCCAGAACCAACTCGGCTCCCCCCGAAATAGCGCGCGGCTGCCCGAGCCAACCCACGATCGCCTTGACGTCCAGACCGTGAGCGGCCACGCCAAGCGCCAGGTCGGGAACCTCTTTGCGAGCGTCCACATGGCCGCGAATCTGGACCCCGCCCTCAGGCCATTTCATGTCGAAACGTGGACCTCGCAGTACGCCGCCGCTCCACTGGACCTTGAAGAGCATATCCTGCCCCACCCAGCCATCACCCAGGGCCACCTCGCCCGCACTCAGGGAGACATCGGCTTCCGTCTCAGACAGCCAACTCCAATCGACGCTTGAATCCGTATCCGATTTCGAAACAGGCGACGCCTTCTTGGGAGCCAAGGCTGACTCCTCGCGAAAAGCCCGAGACGCCCGGGGAAGACTCAACCGGTCTATGGCCAGCCGAAGACCGAAGCGAGGGACCGACTGGCCCTTCTGCCAACTGGCATCGCCGGTCAAACGCGCACGCCCGAGTCCCAGCACGACGTCCTCGAACGTCCACGCCTCGGCGCTTCCGTCAAACCGTGCATTCATGGAAACAGGGGACCAGGGTGGCAGTGATCGCCCGGCCAGCCCATCAAATTCGGCAAGGCTATCGGCNTTGACGGACAGCGTTCCCTTTGCGCCGTAGAGTGCATCGCCCTTCAAATCAACNCGNCCCGTCACACTGAGCGAAAGATCTCCCTTTACATCAACATGGATCTCCAGATCATCCAGGCTGGGCGCACTCGTCTCNTCCATATTCCACGTAAGCCCAAGCTGAACTGAATCCAGGTGATCCAGCAAGGCTTCACGTCCGGGAAGACCCAGGGGTGGGTTTTCAATTCTCGAATCGAGCCTGACCTGCAGCCCCGACTGNTTCGGCCANACACTCTTNCCACTGCCCGAAAGACGCAACCATTCACCGGAGTCGGTGCCCACCTTGCCCTTCAGGCTCGTCAGGACCCAGGGCCCCCCCGACCAATCCAACTGAGCCGAAACATCCGCCGGCCCCATGGCCAGCACGTGGGCGACCGCGGCTTTCTGTGAGGTCTCAGCCAACGCCGAGGTCACCCGATCTCCCGTCTCGCCCGGCACTCCCTCCAGAGATTGAACCACCGCCTTGAGTGCGGGCGCCTTCAGCGTCAAGAGCACCCCGCCCTTTTGAGCCTTGACCCCTCCCCGATAGGAACCGTTCGCCGTCATCATCACGCCGGAATCGAGTTCGACTTGAACCTTCATCCCCTCAATCACAGGCTCCGAAAAAGACCCCCGAAGATCCGCCTCCCCGGCAACGGTCTTGATCGGAGGCACCTGGAGATCCAGAGCGTGAAGCAGCCCAGACGGGGAAGTGCTCTTCAGTACGACATCCGCATCCAGCCCCTGGCCATTCAAGACGTCCACAACAGAACCGGAAACGGCGAGATCCAAAGCCTCTCCCATTCCCAACCGCAGATCGCCCTTCGTCACAGAAAGACCGTCGGTCCCCTTCCCGAGGAAGTGTCCTGAAAACGAAACGGCCTTGATTTCCTGAGCGGGCCCCACCCACTCCGGCTCCGAGAACTTCTTCGCCAGCCGCCCGGGCGCTTCACTGGAAACCGTGAAATCCAGGGAAACAGCGGACAAATCCGGGATCTGGCCCAGGAATCCCTTCAGGCTGGCCTTCAAGACCTTTCCTGCATAGCTCGCATTGAGATCCACCTGCAGGCCCGTTTCTTTTCCAGAAGTGGGAGACTTCGCATCCAGCCTGAAATCGCCGGCCAGATCGATGAGATCCTCATCGAAGTGGCCCTCCAACTGGAGCTTCCCGGCCTCCTTCTCGCCAGGACGGGTCAGGTTCAGCTGCACCGACTCCAACGCGAATGCACTGCCAGAAGCTTCGTCGCGATAACGCAGGGCAAGATCTTCGACTCGAAACTCCTGCACGCGCCCCACCACCGAATTGGCCTCAAAATCGTCCTCGTCGGAGGTCGGGCTCTTCTCCGTGGAAAGCGCCCCGGTCTGCCAATTCGCGCGGCCGTCTTGATCCCGCACAAGCGAGACCTCCACGTCATCCACAACCAGTTCCTGCAGAGTCAGTTGCCACTCGATCAAGGACTGGACCAAACTGAGCCTGAGCCGGAGACTCCCGACCTTGACCAGGGGCGACTTGGGGTCGAATTCCTCGTTGGTCAGGGTCAACCCCTGGGCGACCAACCCCGGCAGCGGAAACCAGGAGAATTCCAATGGAGCCGAAAGGACCACGGTGTAGCCACTGGCCTCGGAGAGGCGCTCCGTGAGCGTCTGCTGGACCTCTTTCGAAGTAATCAGACCGTCAATCCAGCGAGCCGCGAAAATCACCCCCAGGACAACCAGGACTGCCAGTCCAAGCCATACGCGCCGCAAAAGATCCCCCCTGCCCCTCTTCCCCTGAGAAAAAAACCTACACTCGCCCCCTGGAACACAAGGCCGTTTGAGACACANAGCNACTCGACGCGGCGCGANCCAAGAAGAAANTCCATCTCTATCTTAGCGGAGTCCTCCGACATGAAACCCGGCTATCCACAAACGACCTTGNGAAATCCGACCGAGAGCCCGGCCTACACCCGCTACATACTGGCCCTGCTTACCACCGTCTATGTTGTCAACTACGTCGACCGGAATCTGCTGGCCATCCTTCTTCAATCCATCAAGGAAGACCTGCTGCTCACGGACAGTGAACTGGGACTCCTTTCGGGAACCGCTTTTGGCATCTTCTACGCAACCCTGGGCGTCCCGATTGCCCGATTGGCCGATCTCTTCTCCCGGAAGTGGGTGATCGTCGGCTCTCTCACGATCTGGAGCGGTATGACGGCCCTCTGCGGAAGCGCGGCCGGGTTCACAAGCCTTCTACTCTACCGAGTAGGGGTGGGCGTGGGCGAAGCCGGCGGCAGCCCCCCCTCGCACTCCATCATCTCGGATCTCTACTCCGAAGAGAAAAGGGGCACAGCCCTGGGAATCTTTTCCCTCGGTGTCCCCATCGGAATCTTGATTGGTCTCATGGCCGGAGGCTGGCTCAACGAAGAACTGGGCTGGAGAGCCGCCTTCTGGGTCATGGGGGTGCCTGGCCTGCTCCTGTCCATCCTGGTTGGACTGACACTCCGGGAGCCGGCTCGAGCCGGAGTCGGCGCAGGCGCAGGCGCGAAGAGCGTGTCCCACTACTCGGCCAGACAGGTCTTCGCCTATCTGATGAGCCTGCCGAGCTTCCGCCACACCGCCATTGCGTCCGCACTCTATGCTTTCGTTGGCTACAGCGTGGTCAACTGGAGCCCCTCGTTCCTGATGCGCTCCTATGGGATGGAAAGTGGAGCCATTGGAACCGCTCTCTCGCTGATCATCGGCCTCGGAGGCGGGGTCGGCGTCTACCTGGGAGGGTTTCTTTCGGATCGCTGGGCCTCTCGCGATCCCCGCGGTCGAGTCTACGTGCCCGCGCTGGCCATGGCCGCCTCACTTCCGTTCTCCGTGCTGACGTACTGGGTGGACAGCGCCGCTCTTTCCCTCGCCCTCTTGATCGTGCCGTCCCTACTCGGCCTCATGTATCAGGGGCCGGCCTTTGCCGTGACCCAGACCCTGGCGACTCCCTTGATGCGATCCACGGCCGCGGCCATTCTCCTCTTCTTCATCAACATCATCGGACTCGCCTGCGGACCCGCTGTCACAGGTTTTCTCAGCGACGCCCTGGAGCCCACCATGGGGGACGAGTCTCTTCGCTACGCCCTGATGAGCATCTCCTTGCTCCTGCCCTGGGCCGCCTATCACTTCTGGGCGGCCGGCCGCACCCTGGTGGCCGATATCAACACCGCTGAAAATCAAGCGCGCACGGAGATCAGCGAAGCTTCCTGAAGTCAGGCTTGCGTTTCTCCATGAAGGCCGTAATCGCTTCCACATTCTCGGGCGAGCCCACCTGCTGCTTCATTCCCTCTTGTTCGGCCTTCTCCGCGGCCCAGATCGCATCCAGGTGCGGGGCTCTCAGGGTTCGCTTCGTCGCCTGCAGGGCTCCCACAGGCCACTGAGCCATCTCGCGCGCCTTCTCAAGCGTCGCACCGAGGACCTCTTCGTCCGGCCACTTCAGCGCGGCAATGCCCGAAGAAACGGCCCGGTCCGCGTCGATCCACTCGGCGGTAAAAAAGAGTTCAGCCGCACGCTGATAACCGATGACGGCCTGCAGCATATAACTACTGGCCGCCTCCGGAACGAGACCCAGACTCACAAAGGGAAGCCGTAGCCGAAGACTCTCCCCCACGTAGACCAGGTCACAATGAAACAGACAGGTTGCCCCAAAGCCGACACCGACCCCACGAGCCGCCGCCAGAAGCGGCTTATCAAACTCATACAGGGCCCTCATGGTCTGGAGGAAAGGGTGTTCCTCGCCCTCTTCGATTCCACCCCCCAACATCTCACTCAGGTCCTGCCCCGCGGAGAAGTCCCGCCCCGCCCCAGTCAAAACCACCACCGCCACGGATGGATCCGTGCGAGCCTCCGAAAGAGACGCGTGCAAGGCGCGCCAAAGCGCCAGATTGTAGGCGTTCTTCTTCTCAGGGCGATTCAAGGTCAAAAGCAGCACACCGTCTTCGAGCGTTTTCAATATCGGTTCCATGTCCCGAGTATAGGCGCCGGAACCCGGCCTGTAGACCCCCCAAAGCCCCGGAAGGACAAGCCCCACACCCGAACCCGAAATGGCGCAGCCTTCGTGCTCTACAGCGCTATCCTCTCGCCTCGTAAAGCGGAGTCCTCATGAAGCCGATCCTCCACGGACCTGAAAAACTGGAAGACCAGGGGCTGGGTTCTCATCAAACCGAATCCGGCGACCGAGCCATCGCGTCTCTCCTTTGCGACTCCAGCGTCTCAGAGCAGGTCGATCTCGTTCTCACCTACAGGCACGGCGAAGCCGGAGATGNATNCGATGGACACTACGAGGCNTGGTCGCGCCGAGGGCGGGTACGTTTTCGNCGCTGGATCACAGCCGAAGGACTCGCNTTTGAAGTCATCGANATCCTCGGCGAAAACCCNTTGGCCAACCAGGACCCCCACGCGTTGAAGAACGTGCAGGAGGAGATCGAGGCGTCCATACAATCGGGTTTCGATGGACGGGACCCCAGCCGACGATTCATCGGGCCAGAACAGCAAAGCTACCCTCATGCCTACGAGCGGATCGCTCAACTCTTCGATTCACCGCACGCGCCCGACCTCGTGATCTCGCCCAAGGACTGGACCTTCGGCTCCCAGCCCGGCACCCACGGTGGACTGCACGTTCGCCAATCCCGATCTCCACTCTGGTTTGTGGGCCCGGGGATACGGCCCGGTGGGTATGGAGACGCGGCCCGGGCCGTGGATATCGCCCCCACGGCGCTTCGAGCCCTGGGCTTCCCACTCATCAANGGNCGNGACCGNACCGGACGCACGTCAGAGGAAAGAGGNNCNCCGCCGGACGTCTACCTCGCGCGCCAGGANGGANCCGTGCTCGAAGACATCTTCACTCCGGACGGAGAACGCCCCGAACATCTCTACCTCTTCCTGCTTGACGGACTCCATCCCACCGAACTCGACGAATGGCTCGATGACGATCCGGACCGACTCCCGGCGTTNCGAAGGCTCAGGGATAGCGCCGCAATCCTGACTTCGGGCTCCATCGTAAATTTCCCCTCCATCACCTGGCCCAGTCATACCACCATCGCCACCAGTGCATGGTGTGGCCATCACGGAGTGGTCAATCCGAGTTACTACCTTCGCGACAAGAAGAAGATGATCTCACCCCAGGGCGAACAGATTGGAACCGAACACTATGCCAGTCGCGACGTCGAGTCCCTCTATGAAGCTTTCAGCCGAGTCCGAGGCACCGATCAGATCAGCGCAGCCATCCATGCGCCCTTCGGCCGAGGCGCCACCCATGCCGTCCTCGAACATCGAAACCTTTGTGACAAGCAGGCCCTGAAGGCGGCCACTCCCCGCTATGCCCAGGACGAAGACCCCCGCTGGCGTACGGATGAGGACCCCTCTTTGGCAAACGAATCCATCCTGGACAGCCGGGGACTCGCGCAAGTCGAGCAACTCTTCCAGAACCCCGATCAGAAAGCGCCCGACTTCGTCTTCCATGAACTCGTCTTGACCGACGGAGTGGGTCATGCCCACGGGCCTCACTCCGAAGGAAGCCGAGCCGCACTCGAAGAGTCCGATCGACGTATCGGACAGGTTCTACGGATCCTCGAAGAATCAGGCCAGCTCGAGCGGACTCTTTTCATTGTCACCTCCGACCACGGCATGGCGCCCCAGGATGCGGAACTCGCCGCCAACCCCGGCCGGCAGATCGAGAGAGCCGGCCTCAAGGCAGAGGTCTCCGACATCATGATCTGGCTTCACGATGTCCGCATCGAAGTCACTCGAGCGGCCGACGGTCGGACCGGGCGCGTGCGCATCTACGAAGGCAACGCCGACCCGGATGGGGTCCGTGCACCCCTCTCTGATATCTCCGTCACGGTGAGCCACAGGGCCTCTCGCGAGAACTCCAAGAACCTGGCTCAGGGCGAAACCAATGCGTCAGGGATCTTCGGCTTCCCAACCCCACCGGATTGCGCGAACCACGAGATCGAGATCGTGGTGAAGTCGGACCACCACAACACCCGGCGCATCAGGATGGACGAAACCACGCCGGCCAGCGGGCTTGGCGAACGCCTCTACGGCCCGAACTGATCACGCGGGAAGGCAATCAGCCCGCCTTGGCCTGCTCGTCGATCAACCGCTTGAAATCACCGAAGGGGCGTGCACCAGACAAGAAGCGGCCGTTGATGAAGAACCCTGGAGTCCCTGTCACACCCAACCGGGACGCCTCCGCAACATCGGCGTCAACACGCTTCTTGACCGCCGCCGAATTCATGTCGGCCTTGAATTGCTCGACATCAAGATCCAGGCCGCCTGCATATTCGATGAACTTCGCTTCTGTCAGCTCGCGCTGATTGGCGAAGATCAGGTCGTGCATCTCCCAGAACTTCCCTTGATTCTTGGCCGCCTCTGAGGCCGCGTGAGCCAGAGGTGCCTGAGCATGCATGCGAAGGGGAAGATGNTTGAAGACAATTCGNACCTGGTCGCCGTAGGTTTCTTCGACCTGCCTGAGGGTGCCATTGACGCGACCACAGAAAGGACACTGGAAGTCGGAAAACTCGACCACGGTTATTTCTGCGTCGTCACCGCCCCCTTTGGAGGGGGATCCCGCGAGGTTGATTTCATACGCCTTCGACGGGTCCGGGCCTCTCTTCGGGGCCGCCGGAGCCTTGCTCGGTGCAGCTCCACCCGCCACCTGAACCTTGCCCAGTGCCGTTCCCAACTCTCCGACTCGGTCCGAGGCCCGATCAATGGAGCCTCCGAGCAGGTAGGCNCTGCCCAGAATACTCAGACCCAGAATGATGGCACCCAGGACAGTGGCACTTCCGCTTTGCATTTGAATTCCCTTTCGGTCGGNCCTCAAAATGAGGATATCCAGACTAGCACGAACCCATCCACTCCCGAGNGGATTTCATTTAGNCGACTTCATCTTCATCCAGAGCCTTGAGGCAGATCGGGTGAGGAGAAAACTCGGGCCCTCCCGCCCAACCGGGNATCTGNGCCGCCTGCTCCAGCCACGAATCCGCCAAGGCCGCCTCGACCACCACCGCATTGTTGTCAAACCCCTCTAGAATGGCTTCCCAGAGCTCTTGCCCCCCGCTCTCCCACCATTCTCTTCCGGGGTTCTCAAAATCAATGGCCAGCTTCACCATCGGTTGATCCTGCATGCTTGTCTCCATCGAATNCTTCGGGACTCATGCCCTCCGCTCAGGCCTCTCAAAGTGTCCCACAGGCTCCACGCCGAGCCAAGGCCCCGCTCCAGGTCAGACCCCAACACGGGGCGCGTCGAGTGTCAGTCGCTCCGCTCGCGACCCGACCAACCGTACTNGGAAAGATCAATTCGGCCGGTCTGATCAAAGCTCACACCCTCGGCTTCCAGGAGTGCGTGTTGCAAAGAGGCCGACCCTTCCCAGTCGGGCAGACTCACTCGCCCCCGAGCATTCACCACACGCTGCCACGGCACATCCNCCTGGCCTTCAGGCAGGGCGTGAAGCGCATAGCCCACCTGACGGGCTCGGCCGGGCAGACCCGCCGCATGCGCCACCCCCCCGTATGTCATGACCCGTCCNCGCGGAATCCGGCCCACCACACGGTAGATCTTCGAGTACGCCTCGCCCTTCACGACGAAGCCAGCAGTCCGCTCTGCTTCAACAGCGCATCCGCGCGCGGCTCTCGACCCCGAAAAGCCTCAAACACTTCGCCCGGCGGAAGACTCCCACCCAGAGCCAACACTGTCGACCCGAAACGTTCTCCGAGTCGGCTCAACTCAGACTCGTTATCCAGTCCGACTTCCTCAAAGGCCCCGAACGCATCCGCGGCCAGCNCCTCGGCCCATTTGTAGCTGTAATAACCGGCCGCATAGCCTCCCGCAAAAATATGGCCAAAGCTGCAGAGGAATCGATCCTCTTCCAGGGGATCGATCACCGTCGTGACTTCAGCGACCCGGCNTTGGACCGCGAAGGCGTCTTCCGGACTGGAGCCAGGCGAACTTGCGTGAAGCTCAAGGTCGGTTCGCGCAAAATAGATCTGTCGCAGCATGTCACTGGCCGCCCGATAGGTTCGCGCGGCGCNCAACTTTTCGATCAGCCCATCGGGAACCGGCTCCCCGGTCTCGACNTGTCCGGAGATGGCCCGCAGGGTTTCAGGCTGATAACACCAATTCTCCATGAATTGACTTGGCAATTCCACCGCGTCCCACTCGATATTCCGGATCCCGGAGGCCAACGACTCATCCACCGTCGTGAGCATATGTTGCAAGCCATGCCCGAATTCGTGGAAGAGGGTCTGCACTTCATCAAAGAGCAGAAGAGCGGGTTGCCCCCCGACAGGCGGCGAGTGATTGCAGACCAGATACGCGACGGGTGCACGAAAGTCGCTCGGCGGAAGAGCCAAGCGCACACTGCGTCCGACGCATTCGTCCATCCACGCGCCCCCTCTTTTCTGGCCCGGTCGCGAATACGGGTCCAGATAAAAGGCCGCTCGCTCGCTGCCCTCTTCGTCGTAGACCCGGAAGAAACGGACATCCTCGTGCCAGACCGGCGCTTCTCCATCTGCCGGCTCGATGCGAACATGGAAGAGTCTTTGCGCCAAAGCGAAAAGTCCGTCGAGGACCTTCGAGAAAGGGAAATAGGACCGCAACTCCTCTTCGCTGTAGTCGAACTGATCNTCCCTCATGCGTTCAGCCCAGAAAGGCACATCCCAGAGCGAAAGTGCNTCGGCCTCAAAGCCCTCTGCTTGCGCAAAGGAGGTCAGGCTGGCCAGTTCCCCACGCGCCTGGTCGAAGGAAGGTCTGCGCAAGTCCTCGAGCAGCGTGAGCACCGCACCGACATCGGACGCCATTTTTCCGGAGAGACTGAGATCGGCATAGGACTGGTACCCGAGAAGTCCAGCCTGCTCCTGACGCAAGGCCAGGATCCGCTGGATGGAATCGCGATTGTCGAACTCGCCTGAACCCGCCCGCCCCACATACGCGCGATAGGTTTTCTCGCGCAGATCCCGGCGCGTAGAATGCTGAAGAAATGGCATCACACAGGTCGGATCCAGGCCCAGCTTCCAGGGACCGTCTTCACGCGTGGCCTCTTCCTTACCGGCGTCGCGCGCAGACTGGGCTGCAAGCTCAAGAAGGCTCTGGGGCAGGCCTTCGACGTCCGCCGCGTCCTCCAACCAGAACCCGCCGGCCTCCGTCGCATCCAACACCCGATTACTGAATTCGGTGGAAAGCTGGGCCAACTCCTGAGCGATCTCATTGAAACGAGCNCGCTCCTCGCCCTCCAGGGCCACACCCGAATGCGCGGCCTCCCGGAGGAGGCTTTCAAGGATCCGAGCCTGGGCGCCCGATAGATCCGCGGCCTGCTCGCTCTCCGAAAGGGCCAGCAAAGCNCGATGAATCGGCTCGCTCTGCCCGAGCCTCAACGAAAACTGCACCACGCCCGGCTGGGCGGCTTCATAGGCTTCGCGCAGGGCGTCATCATTCCGCACGCCCATGAGGTGTCCCACCACNCCCCAGCAACGAGCCAACCGATCCCCCATGGCCTCCAGCGGAACCACGCTGTCTTCCCAACGAGGCGAAATCCGGGCCTCGAGTTCGGCAAGGTCTCCCTCNAGATCGGCCAGCAGGATCTCCACGGCCGGNACCACATGCTCGGCCTTCACCTGGTCAAAAGGCGGAAGACCTTCCGAGAAGAGAAGCGGGTTGTCGTCCTTCCAATCAGACATCGTATCATCCATCCTTGTTCACGAAGACCTTGGGGATGAGGATCTGGCGTAGACCCCCTTCGCCGCCCGGCCCTAGAATCGAAAAGTCCAGCGTAGCTTGACCACCGGCATACTGCGTTCCAGCTTCAAGCCCCCGCCCTTGGCCAGAAGCTCTTCNCTCACNACAAGNAAGAGTTCCCGACCCGGAACGATGATCCAGCGAAANCGACTGTTTATCACCACTTCACCCGTTTCATGTTCCCATTGCACCAGGGTGCTCCAGGATATATCGACGTTGAACATCAAATTGAGGCGCGCCACCAGGACATGTGTCTCGAAATCGCCCTCTTCGAGGTTCACGAACGAGCCAGTATACCCCAGCGACACATCCACATGCGGCGAAGGCCTCAGGACGAGACTCGGAGTGATCTGGGTCAAGCTCCCCGAATAGAAGCTGCCGACTTCCCCACCGAAGGTCAGCGCAATCGGTCGCGCTCGACTGCCGGTATACTCCCAGTAGAAGCGCTGGTTTGAATAGGAATCCACCGGNATNACAACCCCGGGATAGATCTCAAAAGGCTCTTCCGGGCGCTGGAACTCGTAGAGGTATCCCATGTAGAGCTGATCGCCCATGGGCGTGCTGAAGTCGAAAGGCGTCAGGTAGAGATACCCCGATCTCACGATATTTTCGCGATCCGTGACCACCGTACTCCAGGCGGAAAAGTCCACCGTCCTGATCCACTCTGGACGCAGCCGAAAGCGATACTCCCCGGTGTACGCTCGGATATTCGGACGATTCACGAAGCCCAGCGCAGGATTGAACTCTTCGGAAAGTTCCTTGTAGGCAATGCGCCAATTCACGCGATCATTCGGATAACTCAGCTCCCCGCCCCACCCAGCCTGGAGTCCATCACTCCCCTCCGTAAAGCTGTTCTGGAACCAGGCTCGAGCCTGGACGACTTTGTCTCCATTCCACTCGCTGTTCCGATACAGACCGTCGAAACCGATCATGGCGTTATCGTTGTCGGAATTCGGGTCTCCGTGCGTCACGATCGCCCCCACCGAAGACTCGCGGCCTACGTCCAGGGTCACGCGCTCTACACCCAGGCTCTTCTGACCCACACCCTGCCCGGATCCCGTCCAGGTTTCGAGGATTCCGAAATTGACGCCCCCCTGTGTGCCCGTCACCTTGCCCCCGAAAAGCAGCGGCACCTCTTCCCCGTCCACCAGGCCNATCCTCCGAGAGAAGAAAGGACGACCGTTCCGGGAGAGACCCCCAAAATCGAAAATCGTCGCATCGCGTAGGAAGAATGGNCGGGTCTCGGGATAGAAGAGGGCAAAGCGTGTCAGGTTGACCTGGAATTGATCCACCGCGGCATCTGCAAAATCCGTATTGGCGGTGAAGGAGGCGGTGAGCGACGGAATCGGGTTGTAGAAGATGTCGCCGCCGGGTNTGAAATCGAACTCGTGCTTATCTTCGACTTCATCATCGATGCGCCGGACACTGAGCGCCGGAACGACATCAAGGCCCAGACCCTGCCGCGCCCCCAGCATTCCCACCAGGTCGCCGGCTTCCGCCATATTCCCGAATCTGTGATTGATATCGATATCGGTCCACCGATCGCGCTCATTGAGACGTCGTATCACTCGATAGAAGTTGAACCCCCAGGCATCATTTTCAGGATCAAACGAGATGGACTCGAAGGGAATTTCGACTTCCACGACCCAGCCCTGATCATCGATNCGGGCTCGNGCTTGCCAGATGGTGTCCCAATTCTTCTCGAAGTCCCGATAGCGGACCAGCGCATCNACACGGGAGCCTCGTGGGTTGACTCCAAAAAAGTAGGCGGACCGATAGTTGTGGAATGTATCGAGGAAGAATCCGACGCGATCATCGCCTTCGATACTCCCGTCCTCTTCCATTTCCCGGGCGATGATCTGGTCCGGATGATCGTCNTAACAACGNA
Organism: Spirochaeta sp.; assembly: GCA_002691025.1. Classification (GTDB taxonomy): domain Bacteria; phylum Myxococcota_A; class UBA9160; order UBA9160; family UBA4427; genus MED660. The sequence continues at coordinate 21,177 of NZGT01000077.1, forward strand.
CGCCCAGGTAAAGGGCGCCTTCNGTCCGCAGGATCCGGACCACGGTCCTTTGNCTCGGCGTAGCCCCGGTCACCGGAATCACCTGGGTGAGAGGCATCAGGGGCTCGGCCATCTCCCAGACGGCCTCATCCAGTCTCCCATCGATCTCCGGTGCTTCCACCACCAATACGGCGCGAGCCTGCGGGCGAGCAGCGGGCTCCTCGGACGCTCCCACGGAGCCTACGATCCCCCACGAAAGGACCGCCAGAAAAAGCGCCTGGGCACCCTGATACCGCTGCAGGATCGTTGTTCTAGACACCAAGGCGGACCCTACGCAGGCAACTTGGCGCGAAGCGGCAGCGAAGAAACCAGGACCACCACCAGCCCATTCAAGACCAGGCCAAGCACGCCCACATGGATCCCCGAAACCCGGGGCACATCCAGCAGGGTCAAGCCCACAGAGAAGAGAGTCCCCACCACAAGACCGGCCAGGGTGGCTGCTGCACTCTGCCTCGTCCAATGCAACGCCATCAAGAAAGCCGGAACACACTGAATCAGGATTTCCATCTTGAGCTCAATCAGGCGCCACAACGTCACGTCCTGNTGTAGAGCCAGTGGGATCGTGGCCAGCAGGACCACACCCGCGAGGATCTTGCCCAAGCGGGTCTGGCTGGCTTCATTCCCGGTACGAAGCAGGACATCCCTGGCCAACAAGGAGCCCAGGGACAAAAGGCATGAGTCTGCGGTGGACATGATGGCGGACAAGGCTCCGATGAAGACCACCACCGCCGCCACTCGAGACCAGGGCCCCTCCGCGGCCCACTCATTGAGGAGCAGAGGCAAGACGCCGTCCGCGGCCACACCGGCCCCCACGTCTACGCGCACAATGGCCACGATCCCAATCAGGGTCACCACCAGGGTAGTCACAAGCGGCATATAGGTCATGAGGGCAAAGGATTGGGACAAAGCCCGTCCGCTCCGGGCCGCATAGATCCTTTGAATCGCCTGGGGGTAGACGACACTCCCAAACCCAAGCAAGGCCAGCGTACTGAACCAGTTTGCACACGTCTCCGCATCCGGAAACGCGACGGCATCGGGCCGGACCCGAGCCACCTCCTGCGTGATCTGACTCATTCCACCCGTCCCCATCAAGAGCCAGACCAGGAGCGTCACCAGCCCCACTCCCATCAGGATCCCTTGCGCGGCGTCGGTCCACGCCACNGCNCGCATNCCNCCTCGCGTCTCATAGAAGAGAATCAGCCCCGCCAGACCGATGACACCCCAGGAATACGGCACGAGATCCCCCGTCACCAGACTGGCCACAAAGCCCATCGCCTTGAGTTGAGCCAACAGGAAATTCGCCAGGGCGAACGTCATCAGGATGCCCACCGNCAGNCGNAGCGCAGACCCCGCTGCACCCGAACCGAAGCGATCACGCAGGAAGTCGCCGGGCGTCACATAGCCCCTTTGCGTGGCCGCCGGTCGCAAGCGAGGCACCAACAGGTGAAAGACGACAATGATGGCCATCATGAATCCGGTAGACATGATGAAACTGAAGCCGGTCCGGTAGGCTCGCCCGGGATAGCCAAGCAGGGAGTTCCCCGAATAGGCCGTGGCATAGAGAGTCAGGAACAGGACAAAAACGCCCAGCTCCCGCCCTCCTAGAAAGTGATCACTGGGAGACGATCCCTGCCGAGCCCGATTGGCCACCTCGGCCACGCCCAGGAGCAGGACCAGATACACCCCCAGGGCCAGGACCCCAACCTCGGAGAAGCTCACGATTCCCTCTCCTCGCCTGGATCCGCCAGCGGGAATTCAACCGCCGCGTCGTCATCGATATCCGTCCAAAGCCAGGCCAACGAATTGAGAATCGCGGCCACGCCGTAACATCCGAGGGCCACCGCCACCCAGTCCGGCAATCCCAGAACCAGACGCAACCCTTCCGAATCCCCGCGGTACCAGGGCACGGAAAAGACGAACAACAAAAAGACAAGGCCAAGCAAGAAAAGCCGAATCCGGCTCCTTTTCCTGGCTACGCCTGCCTCCATCTGTTCACTCCTTCCACGTACCGCTCACTTCTCTCAAGGGCTGGGAGAGTTTTAGCACCCTGCTTGGATCCACACCTCAGTCCAGAGGCTCCACGCAGCGTGCCCCTTCGTTTCGGGCTTGATTCACATAGCGACCCACCTGAAACGCCTCCAATCGGTCTTCGGCCGCCGGCGCCAGGATCGAGCCCAGGCGATCGGGGTCTTCCTGGCCTCCGTCCAACCAATCTCCCCAATCTGGCTTTTCGACCAGCACCGGCATCCGATGGTGAACCCGACTCATGAGCGCATTGGCGCCCACGGTCAACAAAGCACAGGATTCGATGACCTCTCCACTCCCTTGATCCACCCAACTCTCCCAGATCCCCGCGATGGCCAGAAGCGAAGACTCCGGAGCATGAAAATAATAGGGCCCCTGGGATGGGGTCCCCTTCGCCTTCTTCGCCCACTCGTAGAAACCATCGGCGGGAACCAGGCACCGCCGCTTGCGCAGGGCCGCCCGAAAAGAAGGCTTGGTCGCCGCGGTCTCCGACCGGGCGTTGATCATCAAACTGAAATCCGACCGATCCTTGACCCAGAAGGGAATCAGCCCCCAATGCAGGGCCACCACACGCCGGGCGTCACCCTCTTCCTGGCGCACAGCCAGAATCGGCTGACTGGGTGCCACATTGAAGCGAGGCCCGAAGGCCGACTCGCCGTCCAGTGGCTCCGCTCCAAAGTATTCCGCGACCTCGTTGGCCGAGCGCGTAAGGACCATCCGACCGCACATCATCCACCCCGCTGCTACCATCGGCTCATTCATGCGCTTTGAGGTGGAGGCCATCGCCCAAAGCCACCCCGCGCAAAGAAAATACCCGGAAAGGAAACAGTCCCTTGAGCCAAGCAGACAATAGCGCGCCCCCCTCGCCTCCTGAAGAGCACGGCCACGCTTTTGCAGAGAGCCACGACATGCCTCTCCCTGCCCTCCTCAGCCGAAGCGCAGTAGGCGGTGTTCTCATGGGATTGGCCAATCTGGTTCCCGGCATCAGCGGCGGAACCATGCTGCTCGCAGCGGGCGTCTATCCGACCTTCATCGAATCCATCGCCCGGGTCACCACGCTACGCCTCCAACTCCGCCCCGTGCTGACGCTCGGTACCATCGCAGCCTTTGCCCTCACCGCCATCCTCCTTCTGGCCGGAACCATGCATCAACTGGTCATTGAAGAACGCTGGATCATGTACAGCCTCTTCATCGGACTGACACTGGGGGGCGTGCCACTGGTCTGGCGCCTTGCGCGCCCAGCCACCCCGTCGCTTGTCGCTGGCGCCGTCATCGCATTCGGACTGATGGTCTGGATGAGCTTCGGAGCCACCTCGGGCGGGAGCGAGAACGCCCGATTCGGACTCCTCTTCCTTTCCGGACTCGCCGGCGCTTCAGCCATGATCCTGCCGGGTGTCAGCGGAGGCTACCTGCTCCTCATCCTTGGCCAATACGCACCGATCCTGAAGGGCATCGACAATCTCAAACTCGGGCTCCTCGGAAGTGAGGGCGTCTCGGGAATGAACCTGGAATTGATCATGGCCTCCATGGGGGTCGTCGTCCCTGTGGGCCTCGGCGTTCTTGTCGGCATCGTCGGCGTCAGCAACCTGCTCCGTTGGCTGCTGGACCGCTTCGAGAAGTGGACTTTGGGCCTACTGCTCGGCCTGCTGCTCGGGTCCGTGGTGGGCCTTTACCCCTTTCAGGCTCCGGTCGCCCCTGAGCCTGGTTTTGTCCATCAGGGAAAGACCCTGTCTGCCGAAGAATTGAGCCAGGTGGATCCCGAAGACTGGCCCCTGGCACGCTTTGCCCCTTCGGGCGGACAGACGGGCGCCGCAGCTGCACTCATCCTGCTCGGACTCGCCGGCACCCTGGCCGTGGACCGGATCGGCCGCAGTTCGCGCAGGAGTGGGCCAAGCCCCGAATGAAACGCGCTAGCGCCTCGCACTCCGCTTTGCGTCAGGTCGAAGTCGGCGCGGCCTTTCGGTTCTATGAAGGCGGGCCGCGTAGCTCTTGAGTTCGCTGACTTCCTGAGAGTCCAACGGACGAGCCGAACCCGGCGACAAACGGCCCAACTTCAGTGGCCCGATGCGGACGCGCGTGAGCCGACGAACCGGGTGCCCGAGTTGAAGCAGCATTCGGCGAATCTGGCGTTTTCGTCCCTCCGTCAATGTCAGCAGCAGGGTCGATCTCTCCGTATCAGGATCAAAACGGACCGAGCTCACCCCCACCGGAGCCGAAGGCCCATCTTCCAGCCTCACGCCACGGCGGAGACGCTCCAGGGTACGCGCCTCAATCTGCCCTTTGACGACGACATGATATTCCTTCTCGCTCTGATGCGACGGGTGGAGCAGCTTTTGAGTGAGATCGCCATCGTTGGTCATCAGCAGAAGCCCGGAGCTATCCCGGTCGAGTCGCCCCACCGGATGGACCCGCCCTACCCCTTCCGGAAGAAGCTGCATCACCGTCGGCCGGCCGTGAGGATCGCGCACGGTGGTCACCAGACCGTTGGGCTTGTTCACCACCCAATACAGCGGGCGCTCAAGCCGGATCCGTTCTCCATCGAGAGCGATCTCATCCTGGGTCGGATCCGCTTTATCCCCAAGCCCCGCCTGCTTCCCGTTCACCGTGACACGGCCCGCGCGAATCAGGTCTTCCGCTCCCCGGCGAGAGGCAAAGCCCGCTGCCGCCAGCACCTTCTGCAAACGAATGAGGCCGTCCGGGCCCTCTCCGCCAGCGTCGCTTTTCCCCGAGCGTGCCGATCCTTCCCGACTCATGACCTTAAAGACCGTCCTTCGGATCTTCGCCCTCGACGGACTCGATCACCGGACCCACGTCCAGGTCCTCGTGGATTTCCTGACTTTCTTCGGGGATCTCCGGGGCCGCGTCTCCCTCAAGGGCGACCTCTTCCCCGGCCACTTCGATCACGGGGATGCCCTCCTCACTCAGGAGTTCTTCCTGGACAGCCTCATCACCGGCGGTGGATTGATCTCCCTCCGCACTCCCGGAACCCGGCAGGACCACCCCTTGCTCGCGCGCCAGCTCTTCCAACTCGCGTAACGCCGGGAGATCCTTGATTGATTCCAGACCAAACACTTCAAGAAACCGTCGACTGGTCCCGTAGAGAAGCGGTCGACCGGGCACATCCTTGTGGCCGGCAATCCGGAGAAGGCGACGGTCAAGCAGCCCCCGCACCACTGCACCCGTATCCACACCCCGTACATCTTCCAGATCAGCCCGGGTCACCGGCTGTTTGTACGCAATGATGGACAGGGTCTCCAACGCCGCCTGCGAGAGGCGTAACGGACGCTCCTTTCGCAGCTGTTGTAGATATCCAGAGAATTCAGCCAACGTACGCAGCTGAAAGCCACCCGCTACTTCCCAGACCTCGAAAGCCCGGCCGGTCTCCTGATATTCCGTATTCAACTCATTGACCAGATCCTTGGCCCCGGCCGCTTTGAGCTGGGGAACGATCCGCGCCAGGCGGTCTGCAGAGACCGGCTCCGAGGAGGCCATGATGAGCGCTTCGACGACTTTTCTTTGTTCTGATCTATCCATTCGGGAACCTCACATGGTCTCCGTGATACGCGATTGCCAATGGGGCATCTCCCCGTTCGTGGACTGCGGGCGCAAACGGATCGGACCCAGCGGCGCCCCGTCCTCGCCCGCGCC
>NZGT01000078.1 GCA_002691025.1 Spirochaeta sp.
GGGGCCCCGGATTCCCGCTCGTCGGAATCTCCGGGTCGTCTATCGGGACGGTCTGCCGGAGCGGGAGGCAAGCGAACCCGATCAGTCCGCCTCCACGGGGCGGGCTCCAGCCTAGGTTTCAAGGTTCGCACGAGCCGGGAACGGGGTATGGGCGGGTCACCGTCTTCTTTCTCGCGCTAGCCTGTGGGTTCAGTTTTCGAAAGACAGGCCGGCTTCCGCCGTCTGTCCGTGCCGCTTGAAAAGGGGATCGATTTGAAAGTCGCCTTCCTGTGTCTTGGCGTGATGGGCTATCCCATGGCCGGTCATCTGGCTCGCTCCGGTCAGTGCGTGACGGTCTACAACCGGACCGCTTCCCGGGCCGAAGACTGGCAGCGGGAATTTGCTCAGCATGAGGTTGCGACGGCGCCTTCGCCTGCGGAAGCGGTGAAGGGGGCCGAGTTCGTGTTTGTGTGCACGGGCAATGATTCCGATTTGAGGCAGGTGCTTCTGGGGGACTCGGGGGCTCTGGATGCCATGTCGAAGGGCGCGTGCCTGGTGGATCACACTACGGCCTCCGCCGAATTGGCTCGCGTGCTTTCGGAAGAGGCTCGACAAAGGGATCTGGGGTGGTTGGATGCACCGGTCTCGGGTGGAGAGGCGGGCGCGCAAAACGGAGCGCTGACCATCATGGTCGGTGGAGACGAGGCGGACTATCAGCGAGCCTCTTCTCTGCTGGACGTCTACGCCCGTAAGCACCTTCTCATGGGACCCGCCGGTTCCGGTCAGTTGACCAAGATGGTGAATCAGATCTGCATCGGAGGCTTGTTGCAGGCTCTTTCCGAGGGCCTCTCTTTCGCGGAGCGGGTCGGACTGGATGGCGAAAAGGTGGTGGAGGTGATTGCCCAGGGCGCGGCGGGATCCTGGCAGATGGAGAACCGGTCGCACACCATGCTCAAGCGGGAGTTTGATTTCGGCTTTGCGCTGGAGTGGATGCGCAAGGATCTGGGCATGGCTCTGGCGGAGGCGGCTCGGGCCCAGGCGGATCTTCCGGTGACGGCGCTGGTGGATCAATTCTATGCAGAGTTGGAGTCCCAAGGGCACTCGCGCTGGGACACGTCGAGCTTGATCACCTTGTTGGACGGTCCGGCTTCAGACGCCAAGGAATCGGGCTAGTCGATGGTCTGGAAGCCGGAAGGGCCCGGGGGCATGAACAACTGGAGTTGGCTGATGGACACGTCTCGTTCATCGACCCGGCCGTCCCCGTCGAGGTCATGGTTGGAGTCGTAGGCCCCTTTTCTTGCGCTGAGGGCAATCGCTTCCAGGTCTCCCCGTGTGCTTCTGGGGAAGGTTTCCCCCCACGATGTGGTGATGCGGCCATCGCCGTTCACATCCGAATCGCAGAAATTGCCGAAGCCGTCGCCATCGGTATCTCTTTGCTCGGGGTTGGGGATCAGTAGGCAGTTGTCCCGTGCGTCGAAGTGGCCGTCGCCATCGAGGTCAAGGGGGTTTGGCGTGGGGGCGCTCGGATCAAGGCGCATGAGCGGGTCGCCCACATAGACATTGACCCAGCCCAGGTAGGGGAGGGCTCGGTAATAGGATTCGATGGCCGTGGCTCCCGCCGCATACTGGGCAAAGAAGATGTGCGGTCGGACCACGGCCGAGAGGGTGGGCTCGGAGACCTGGCCTGCGGCCCCGCCCGCGCCCAGGGAGAGGAGGTCGGCCAGAAGAGATTGGCCGTATTCCGGCGGCGATGTGAAGGTGCGGGCATTGGTACTGACCAGGTCAGCGACGATGGATCGAGGCGCAAACCGACCGGGATAGGTTCGGCCCTTGATCCGCCCGTAGGTTCTGGGAGCGGCTTCGGCCGTCGCATTGCTTCCCCATGAAGAGTAGCCCTGGATGAGTGCATGGTTGCCGGCAAACTCCGGTCCCCGATCGACCTCTACGGAAAGCCCCATGCTGGCCAGGGTACTTTCCGTCGAGCCCAGCAGGATGTGGTTCACGACGTCGAGCGAGGAGGGGAGTTCGGGATCCTGATCGATCAGCCAGATTGAATTCTCGACGGTCGGTTCCTGGGCTGCATCCAGCAGTTGTCGGACTCGAGCGGGGACCTGGGAATCGCTGTCCCCTTCCTGCATGTACTGGGTCAGGCGAGCGACCATGAAACGCAGGGGCGAGTTCGGCTCATCCCTGCGGTACTCAGAAAAAGAGCGGCCATCGGCGAAGTAGGGGTTCGGGGTGGAGGAGACACCCGGCCGACCCACCCAGTCCGAGAAGAGAAGGGACAGTTCGGCGTCCACCGAAGCCGTGTCGGAATCGCGCAGGAGGTCGGCGTCTTCCGTCTTCCGGCCCTGGATGCGGAGCGGGATTCCCTTTGTGGTCACGATGATCTCGATGTCCTCCGCGTCTTCGTGCGCGGTGAGCCACTTCTCGAGCGGCTGCCGGATCCATCGGTCGAATTCGTCCCGGTCGATGGTCTCGTGCCGAGGGTCGCGTAGCCCGGGGTCCTTGAGGGGGATCTCGAGACGCACCAGATTCGACGGGGGGATGGCGTGGCGCTTGAGATAGTCCTGTCCGATGGCCACGGAGACGGGACTGGCTTCGTTCACGAGAACCAGGACCTGGCTCTCGCCGGACCCACGGCAACTCATCACGCCCAATCCAAAGAGGATGAGAAATAGGAGTCGCCTCAGCGTGAGCACACCTGACCTCTTCAGCGTGGTTACCGGAGGCCGTATTCTAGCGCGCTCTTTGGAGTTGGCTGTTTTTGCTCGCGCTTCTGGTTCGTCTCGATACACTCCCGAGCCTGAGAGGAGGGGTGCTGTGGCTCATGAATTTGTTTTTGTGATGGATGACCTGCGCAAGGTCGTGGGGCAGGGGCATGTGGTGCTTGAGGGGATCAGTCTTTCCTTCCTGCCTGGAGCGAAGATCGGGGTTCTGGGCCATAACGGTTCCGGTAAGAGTTCCCTTCTCCGTATCATGGCGGGTGAAGACACCGACTTTCTCGGAGAAGCGCGGCCACTCGGGGGCGTCAAGATCGGCTACCTGGCCCAGGAGCCTGAACTGGATGCCAGCAAGGACGTGCGGGGCAACATTGAAGAAGGGGTGGGGGAAATTGCTCAGCTTCTTGAGGACTTCAATCAGATCAGCGCCAAGTTCGCTGAACCCATGGACGATGACGAGATGAACAGTCTGTTGGAAAAACAGGCTGGACTCCAGGACAAAATCGATGCGGTGGACGGGTGGGAGTTGGAGCGCACCCTCGAGGTCGCCATGGATGCTCTCCGATGTCCGCCCGGCGATTCGGATGTGGAGACGCTCTCGGGAGGGGAGCGCCGACGCGTGGCGCTGTGTCGACTGCTGCTTTCGAAGCCCGATATGCTGTTGCTCGATGAGCCCACCAATCACCTGGATGCCGAATCGGTGGCCTGGCTGGAACGTTTCCTGGCCGAATACCCCGGGACCGTCGTGGCGGTGACGCACGATCGTTACTTCCTCGACAATGTGGCGGAATGGATCCTTGAGTTGGATCGCGGCCGAGGCATTCCCTGGAAGGGAAACTACTCCTCCTGGCTTGATCAGAAGCAGAAGAGACTGGAAATCGAGGAAAAGAAGGAGGGGGCCCGGGCGCGCACCCTGTCTCGGGAGCTCGATTGGATCAAGATGAGCCCGCGCGCGCGCCAAGCCAAGGGCAAAGCCCGTATCAATGCCTACGAACAACTCCTGTCCGAAGGGCAGAATCAATCCTCCGGTCAGGTGGAAATCGCCATTCCGGTTCCGGAGCGTCTGGGCGATGTGGTCATCCAGGCCGAGGGTCTGGAGAAGGCCTTTGCGGACAAGCTCCTGATCCACGATCTCGACTTTTCTCTTCCTCCGGGCGGGATTGTGGGCGTGATCGGCGCCAATGGAGCCGGCAAGTCGACGCTCTTCAAGATGCTGGTCGGAGAAGAAAAACCCGATCAGGGGGACATCCGACTCGGAGAGACGGTCCATCTGGCCTATGTGGATCAAGGCCGGGACGACCTCGACCCGGGGAAGACGATCTGGGAAGTCATCAGCGGCGGAGACGAGTTGATCCAGGTCGGTCGTCGGGAAATCCAGTCACGGGCCTATGTGTCCTCATTCAATTTCAAGGGTCCCGATCAGCAGAAGCAGGTCGGAAGCCTTTCAGGAGGAGAGCGCAATCGTGTTCACCTGGCTCGGCTCCTGAGAAGCGGTGGAAATGTCCTCTTGTTGGATGAGCCCACGAATGATCTGGATGTCGACACCCTGCGCGCGCTTGAGGATGCCTTGTTGAACTTCGCTGGCTGCGCGGTGGTGATCTCCCATGACCGCTGGTTCCTGGACCGCATTGCCACGCATATCCTGGCCTTCGAAGGCGACAGCCATGTCGAGTGGTTCGAAGGGAACTACGAGGACTATGAGGCCGACCGGAGACGCCGGATGGGGGGAGACGCAGACCAGCCCCACCGGATCAAGTATCGACGCATCGACGCCTGATCCGCGGCGGGCCCAAGGGCAAAGCCGCTCGCCCTTGTGAGTCTGTGGTCCCGTCAGTTTGCTTCGGCTTGTTCCATCTCGCGAAGGATCCTGGCGTCATCCCAGATCGGGATCTCTTCGGCTGCGAAGAGTTCCCGTGTGCGGTCGGTGATCGCACCGACCCGGACGAGATTCGGCATCATGAGATCCTTGAAGGAGTGGATCTGACCGGGAGGGGCATCGGCGCCGAGACCTTCCTGGCCGGCCTCGATGGCGGATTTCAGGAAATCTTCGTGATCGATTCCGACCTCGTCCAGCACACAGAAGAAGCCCGGGTCGGGCATTTGACTGCCTTGTCCATCGATTCCGCCGAAGGCATCGGAGAGGAACTTGATGATGTCAAAGGCGAACTGCGCCTGATCTTCTTGATCATCGGGATGCATCTGCTGTATGGCATCCCGTACGTAGAGGCTCCCGAAGGCGACATGTCGGGCTTCGTCTCGGAGCACGAGACTCGTCAGCTTCCGAAGGAGTTCGCACGACGTGGTCCGACGCATGTTGTGGAAGGCCGCCAGGGCAAGGCCTTCGACGACCATGTTCATACCGATGGCGATCTTGACCCAGTGGTCGGATTGCAGGGTGATGTCAATGGTTTCGCGAAGCCACGGCGCCATGGGATATACCAAGGCCAACTTCCGGATGTATTTCTCATAGCCTTCCACATGCCTGGCTTCATCCATGGTCTGCGTTGCGGCGTAGAGTTTTCCCTCGTAGTCCGGCACGGCATGGGTGAGAGCGGCTGAAGTCATCAGGGCTCCCTGTTCACCGTGGAGGAACTGGGAAAGCATATGGGCTGTGGAGTGCAGGGTGAACGTTTCCCGCTGGGCTTGGGAGAGTTCCTGGAGGATGGGGATCTGATCCAGGCCACTTCGATTTTCATCCACCAGGGGTCGGGAGGGGTCGATCTCGTAGGACCAGTCGAGGTCTTTCTCCGCATCCCATTGGAGTTGCTTGGATTTTTCGTACAGGTTCTTGAGGTCTGTTCTTTCGATGTCGTAGTCGAATTGCCAGCAGATCTCCATGGGTGTCTTCAATATGGCGGCTTTGTCCCAGTTGGTCGGCATCGTGGCTCCTATGGCTTTCGTGAATTCAGGGTGTGCGTGGGCTGGATGGCTGCAGGCGCTTGTTCCTATTCCTGCGGCGTCAGTGACTGGAGTCGGTCGAGGGAGTCGTAGTAGCCGTCGATCAGATCGGCCACGATGTCCTTGGTGGGTTTGATCTGGTTCATGGACCCGACGATTTGTCCGACTGGATTGAAGGCCACATCCTGGGCCTGCTCTGCGTACTGGCTGGTGCGTCGAATCATGTCCAATGTGACCATGCCTTGTAGCGGCATGGGGAGAGGCTCCGGGGTTTCTTCGTCCGCCCAGGCTTCCGTCCATTTGTTGCGAAGCATCCGCGCTGGCTTCCCGGTCACGGACTTCGAACGAATCGTGTCCCGACTGCTGGCTTTGATGTACGACTCTTTCTGGGCGATGGCGGCCTGGGCTTCCTTGACGAGAAGCCAGATGGAACCGGACCAGACGCCCGCGGCCCCGAGTGCCATGGCGGCCGCGACCTGGGGGCCGGTCCCGATGCCGCCGGCGGCGAGAACAGGCACGGGCGCAACGGCTTCAATGACTTCGGGCCACAGGATGATGCTGCCGACTTCACCGGTATGTCCACCGCCCTCGTGGCCCTGGGCGATGATGATGTCCACGCCGGCTTCTTTGTGCTTGAGGGCCTGATAGGCACTGCCGCAAAGAGCCGCCACTTTCCGTCCCGTCCCGTGAATGGACTGGATGACATCCGGCGGAGGCGTACCCAGGGCATTGGCGATGAGCTTGACCTTGTCGTGGGAGAGGGCGCATTCGATCTGGGGAAGCGCGGTGGCCAGGGTCCAGCCCAGCACGCGGTCGGATTGTTCTTCCTCGGGAAGTTTGGGAACGCCCGCATCGCTCAGGAGCTTTGCGGCGAACTGCTTGTGTTGTTCGGGGATGGAGTTCCGGAGCTGCTCCTGGAGCTTCTCGGGATCCATCTCTCCCATGCCTTCGTATTTCCCGGGGATCACGGTGTCCACGCCATAGGGCTTGTTGCCGATTCGCTCGTCGATCCACTGGAGTTCCGTCTCCAGTTCTTCCGCCGTGAAGCCCACGGCCCCCAATACGCCGAGTCCGCCGGCTTTGCTGACTTCGACGACGACGTCGCGGCAATGTGTGAAGGCAAAGATCGGAACGTCGATTCCGAACCAATCGCAGAGTTCAGTGTGCATGTGGATCTCCCGTTCTAGGTGGGCGCGAAATGGCGAGAGTAGCCTCAGGGACTATCAGGGGCGAGGAATTTTGCTCAGATTCACTGGCGATTCGCCGCTACGCGCGCTCTGAGACACGCTTTGGGCCTGATCGGCCGAAATTCACCCCAGGTTGAGGGGGTCTGCCCCGGAGGTCGTTTTCTTCTTTTGGGTGCATTTTTCCGGGAAATATGTGTATCTTGTCCGTGGAGAAAACGGGGGGAAGTGATTCCCGCGACACCGCGAGCCCGAGTGAAGGGCTAGGTCGTTTTCTCCGGCGATGTCGGCCGCGATCGTTTGGGTCCTGTCTGGGTGTATTGCATTCCGCGTCCCTGCATGGCTCTCCGGGTCTATGAGTGAACTTTGTTTCTGCCGGGCTTGGCTGCTGGAAGGTGTGGAAAAAAGCCCATCGTGCCTCTGGCTTGATCCGTTACCTCGGTTCAAGGCTGGCTCCATTTTCGGGATTTCGGGATTGAGATTACAGCGTATGAGACGTCAAAGAGAATCATGACCCAGAAGAAAGCCGCCAAGAAGAAGACGGCCGCCAAGAAGACGGCGGCCAAGAAGACGGTCGCGAAGAAGGCGGCTGCCAAGAAGGCGTCCGCCAAGAAGAAGGCGGCCCCCAAGAAGGTGGCGGCCAAGAAGGCGTCCGCCAAGAAAGCCGCGCCGAAGAAAGCCGCGGCGAAGAAGACAGCCGCGAAGAAAGCAGCCCCCAAGAAAGCGACTGCTAAGAAGAAGGCGGCGCCCAGGAAGGCCGCGGCGAAGAAGGTGTCCGCCAAGAAGACGGCGGCCGTGAAGGCGGCTCCGAAGAAGGCGGCGGCGAAGAAGAAGGCCGCAGTCACGAAGGCGGTTTCTCGGAAGACGCCCGCCAGGAAAACCGCGGCCAGGAAGGTCGACGAGGGTTCGGCGAGTGCGAGCACCGCGCCGGTCAAGCCGGCCGATCGCCCCCCGGTTTCCGCGCGCAAGAAATCGACCGAGGGCGGGGCTGGGCCTCCGGCGACGCCCCGGGAACGGGCTGTTTCGACTCCGGGTTCATCGAGCACGCCGAGCCGCGAGACTGCAGGTTCACACTCCCAGGCCCCAGCGCCTCGCGCAGGGGGGGCGGACCAGGCCGGTCGTCGACGTGAGGGATCTGAGTCGACGGGGGAAGGCGGCGGTTCCGGCCATGAGCGTTCGACCGAGGGCGGAAGGTCTTCCGGTCGATCTCGTGGAAGTGGTCGGGGACGTTCAAGGGGGCGGAATCGAAATCGGAATCGGCGTTCGCGCGGAGAACGCGGCGAAGAGGGGTCACGAGGACCCGGTCAAGGTGGGAATGCGGAAGGCGCTTCTCAAGCCGCAGACGGCCGGGACTCGAATCGGAACCAAGAGGGTGAGTCGCGATCCGGGCGTCGCAATCGGGGGCGCCGGAACCGCGGGGGGCAACGCTCGCGCCGGGGGCGTTCGACGAATCGGAGTGAACCCCGGCCGGAAGTTCCCCGCTCGGTGGAAGCGGTGGCGATTCGTGAGCCCGAATCGCCCGACCTCGGTACTCGCACGGAAGACATGGATGCCTTGCAGGAGTCGGGTTCGCTGGCTCGCGCCGCCGAGAGGCTGGGCATTCAACAACTCCACCCCGAGCAGGAGCGGGCCATCCTTCATTCCATGCAGGGCCGAGATGCCCTCGTGGTTCTCCCCACCGGGTATGGAAAGTCAGCCTGTTATCAGTTGCCCTCGCTGCTGCTGCCCAATCCGGTGGTTGTGGTCTCTCCGCTTCTGGCGCTTTTGGAAGACCAGACCAAGAATCTCGAGAAGCGGGGCGTGCCGGTCGTCCGGGTCGACGGAACAATACGCGGAACGGCGCGTCGCAAGGCCATGGAACGCATCGCGGAAGGCGGTCCTCTTCTGGTGATGACCACCCCGGAAACGCTGGCCGGCGAGGAATTGCGGCCGATCCTGCTTGAGACTGGAATTTCGCTTTTTGCCGTGGATGAAGCGCACTGCGCTTCCGAATGGGGGCATGATTTCCGTCCGGCCTATCTGCGCCTTCGGGAGATGTTGGAGCGCTACGGGCGCCCGCCGGTGTTGGCCCTGACCGCCACCGCCACTGAGTCGGTTCGGGAGGATCTGATCCGGATTCTCGATCTGAACGATCCCCTCGTGATCGTGGCTTCCCCGCACCGTCCGAACCTCTGCTTTGAAGTGATCGAATGTGGAAGTACCGCGAGATTGCGGGCCCTGACGCGCCTTATCCTTCGCTTGCGCAGGCCAGGCATCATCTATTGCTCGACCACCAAGGAGGTGGATGCGGTCTGGGGCGCACTGAAGGCCATGGGGGTGCCCGCCCATCGGTATCACGGCGGAATGAAGGGCAGTGATCGGAAGGCCGAGCAGGAACTCTTCATGAAGCGCGGGCGCCGGCTCGTGATGGTGGCGACCAGCGCATTCGGTCTCGGGATCGACAAGCCGGACATCCGGTATGTCGTGCATTTCCAGACGCCGGCTTCGCTTGAGCAGTACGTTCAGGAAGCCGGCCGGGCTGGGCGCGATGGCCGCCCCTCACACTGCATCCTGCTTCATCACTTCGACGATCGGGGCATCCATGAGTTCCTGCTGGGGCAGAGTCGGATCCGTCCTCAGCAGTTGTTCCAGTTGGTGAAGGCCCTGGCGGCCTATGTGGAGGAGGGGCGTTTTCCGGACATCATCGATCTGGCGGCCGCCTCCCAGATCGCTCAGCGCGTGACCTCGGCTGTGGTGGCGATGCTTGAATCCGCCGGCCTGGTGGAGTTGACCACAGAGAAATTTGTTCGCCCCTTGATTCCTCCGGAGGAACTCGTTGAAACCGCTCGCCGTCTGACGGAGCAGTTCCAGCGCCTTCGGAAGCTGGACACCGAGAGACTGGATTCCATCGAGGCGTACGCCACGTTCGAGAATTGTCGGGCCCAGTTTCTTCGCGCCTATTTCGGTGTGGAAGCAGGGCCGGAGTGTGGCGTCTGTGACATGTGCCGCCAGGCGGGGGAGAGGCCGGGCAGTTTCTTCGAGCCGCTCCGCAAGAAGAAGGCCAAGAAGAAGAAGGCGCGCCGGGGAGGCGCCAAGAAGCGTTCCGCCAAGAGAGGTCGCCGTCGTGGATCTCGGGGGCGCTCGGGTCGGCGTGGAGGTGCGCAGTCCTCAGGGCAGGGTACAGAGAGCACGGATTCCACGAACTGAGCAAGGGAGTCTTCGCTCTCCTTGGTGGTGCGTTGGAAGAACCAGCCCAGGTAGCCGATTTCAAAACAGGCGACCGACTCGTCTTTGCGGGTTTCCTTTTTGCTTCATGTCACTCAAAGGACCACCCTGCGAGACGAAGACCCAGCCTGTGAGCAGGAGTAACCGGACGCATTCGATCCGTCGAGGCGCGCTTTTCATCCGATCTCCCCATTTTGTGGAGTCGGCGTACCTCCTGTTGCATTGCTAGAGTGCCAGCGTCTATCCCATTCGCACACGGAGGATCTACCCTGATGTTTTCTCTTGACGCCGAATTCCTGATCGCCCTGGCTGTGTCGATCTATCTCACGATTGTCTTCTTGCAGTCAGGTCTTGATAAGGCTTTTGATTTCTCGGGCAATCTGGCTTTTCTTTCAGAGATGTTCGAGAGCGCACCGATCAAGCTTCCCGTGGCTCCTTTGCTTGCGTGTGTCACTCTTTTCGAATTGGCCGCCGGTGTACTTTCGGGGCTGGGTGCCCTGTCCATGGTTTTTGTGGGCAGCACGACCCTGGCCTACTGGGGGGCCATCCTTTCCTGCGTGTCCTTGCTGATGGTTCTCTCCGGTCAGCGTCTGGCGAAGGCGTACGCGGATGCGGCCGTGATTGCACCCTATTTCCTGGTCAGTTGTCTGGGGATCTACCTGTTGGGAAGCTGACGGTGTCGACTTCAGCGCCCGGGATCTTCCCACGCTAGAGTCGGAGCGAAGGAACGGGCTCTACTCTGATAGGGCCTCTTGATCCGGAGGTGTTGTGACCCAGCAGTTACAAGCTCAGATTCATGCACCGGATGATGTCAGGCTGGATTCCGTGGTTTTGCCCGAGCCGGGGCCGCACGATGCGGTGGTTCGCGTCGCGGCGTGCGGGATCTGTGGCTCTGATGTGGGTTACCTGAAGCTGGGTGGCATGATGGGGCCGACGGGGACGCCCATGCCCATCGGGCATGAGTTCTCGGGTACGGTGGAAGCCGTGGGTCGGGAGGTCCAGGGCGTGCTTCCGGGAGACCGGGTCGTTGTGGATCCGCAGGGAGCGGCGAACCAGATCGGAAACGGAGGCACGGAGGGCGCCTTTACACCCCGCATCCTGGTCCGGAACGTGACCGAAGGGCGTTGTCTGATTCCGATTCCCGATTCTCTTCCCTTTGAGTTGGCGGCCCTGGCCGAGCCTCTCGGCGTGGGGATGCAGGCGGTCAATCGATCGCGCGCACAGGCCGGCGAGAAGGCGGTGGTCTTCGGGGCCGGTCCCATCGGGCTTGCGGCGGTGGCGACCCTGCACCAGCGCGGCATCGAGGAGATCGTGGCGGTGGATTTTTCGAATACCCGTCTCTCCGTGGCCCGGGAACTGGGCGCGGCGCACGGCTTCAATCCGGCGGAAGGCAAGATCTGGCCTCGGATTCGCGAGGCGCATGGCGAGAGCGAGGTCTACGGGAATCCGGCGGCGGCCACGGAGATCTACATCGAGGCGTCCGGGGCTCCGGATGTCATTCCCGAGATCATCGGTCGCGCTTGTTCGGGGGCCCGGGTGTCTGTGGTGGCGCTCCATCGCCAGGAGGTCCCGATCAGCTTCCTGAACGTGATGATGAAGGAGATCGAGTTGATCGGCTCCATTGCCCAGCCTCCGAATTGGGATGATATGCTTGAAATGCTGGTGGCCTGCGACCTCGCGCCCATGATCACCCATCACTTCGAACTGGAGCGTTTTGGCGAGGCCATGGCGGTGGCTCAGGATCCAGATGCCGGAGCCAAGGTGATGATCCATATGGATTCTGAGACCGATTGATGCTCGGATGCGGCGCGCACCCACCCTGTGGATCCAGGAACTGAAATTCGCTCTCCTCTCCTGTAGCCTCTGGCGTACATGAAAATCCTGATGCTAAACGAGCGGGATCGGACCCACCCCCTGGCAGGGGGCGTGGAGGTCCATCTCGACGAGCTGGCCGGCCGACTGGCCGAGCGGCACGGCATCGAGACCACAGTGCTCTGCTCGGGCTATGACGGGGCCCTGCCAGAAGAGACACGCAACGGCGTTCACTATCTACGGTTCGGCAATCGCTTCTCCTACTACGCGAAGCTCCCTGCGCGCGCCCGGGCCTGCTGGCGTACCGGGGAGTATGACCTGGTGGTTGAAAACCTCTGCAAGCTGCTTTTCTTCTCGCAACTCTATCTACCTCGGGCACCTCACCTGGCTCTGGTCCACCATCTCTTCGGCTTGTCGGCTTTCCGGCAGGTTCCGATCCCCATTGCGGCCTACGTGGCTCTCAC
Organism: Spirochaeta sp.; assembly: GCA_002691025.1. Classification (GTDB taxonomy): domain Bacteria; phylum Myxococcota_A; class UBA9160; order UBA9160; family UBA4427; genus MED660. The sequence goes on from NZGT01000078.1 coordinate 12,265, forward strand.
CGAGTCGCTGTTGCCTGTGTTGTATCGGCGCTGGCCCTATGTGGTGGTTTCTCCGAGTACCCGGGACGACCTCCGGGCTCGCTTCCTGCCGGGGGACCAGATCCGCGTGATTCCCAACGGGTTGGACCATGCGCTCTATCGAAGGGATGAATCCGTGGAGGTGGAACCGGGGCTGGTTCTTTTCGTGGGTCGGCTGGAGTACTACAAGGGCGTGGACGTGCTGCTTGACGCTTGGGAGTCACTGGCTCGCTCGCGCCCCGATGCGCGTCTTGTGTTGGTGGGTTCAGGGACAGCGGAAGCCGATCTGCGCGCCCGTCTGGAGGGCAGGGCCCATACGGGTTCGGTCCACTTCGAGGGCTTTGTTTCTGAAGAGGAGAAGGTGCGCTGGCTGCAAAGAGCGGAGGTCCTGGTCCAGCCCTCCCATAAAGAGGGCTGGGGGCTGACTGTGCTCGAGGCCAACGCCTGTGGGACGCCCGTGGTGGCGACCCGGGTCCCCGGCCTCCAGGATTCCGTTCAGCATGACGAAACCGGTCTCCTGGTGGAGGGAGGCGACCACGAGGCCCTGGCTCAGGCCATCGGCCGGATCCTGGCGGATCCGTCTTTGCGCGATCATCTTGTCCAGGGCGCGCTTGAGTGGGCGGACCGGTTTTCGTGGGACGCCGTGGCCGATGCCTTTGCGGTGGTGTTGAGTGCGGCGGCGCGTCGCGAAACGTTGCCGGAGGTTCCAGACTTCCTCGCGCCTTCCGACCGGGTCTAGAGCGCTTCGATGCGTTCCAGCAACTGGTCTTCAAACCCGAAGTCGAATTCAACGCTCTGGTCTCGACCGCTGGATTGCATCCATTCCCAGGTCTCCTCCACGGCCGCGCGAAAGGTGTACTCGGGTTGCCATCCGGTGTCTTCTTTCAGGCGGTCGATGCTGAAGAACACGCTTCGGTCCCAGTGATGGACATTGGGGGCCAGACGCTGGATGATGCGGTTGACCTGGAAAAGGGCTTCCCCTCTCGGATCTCTCTTGGCACCGGTGTCGACCTTGACCTGCATGGTCTGGTCGGAGAGTGAGATCTTGCCCGCGTAGATGTCGTCCATGACTTCGGCTGGAATCGAGACTTTCTGGATGGAATCGGGGTCGAGGCCCATGACTTCGGCGAATGTATCCACGTAGCCTTCGTCGCTGAACGTGTCGGCGCCCGTCATGTTGTAGCGTTTTCCGAAGGTGTTCTGCTTCTGCATCATGGCGCGCAAGGCTCGGGCCTCATCGCGTACGTACCCGACCTGATGCACGGTCCGTCCCCGCCCGGGCAACATGACCTTCCGGCCCAGGAGCAGTCGCTTGAACATGCGCTGTTCACGTTCCGGGATGATGTTGTGCGGGCCGAAGACCATGGAGAAGGCCGCGATGCTGGCGGGGAAACGTCGCGTTCGCCAGGCTTCCCAGAGGAGGTCTTCGCACAGGAGTTTGTTGAGTCCGTAGGCGTTCTGGTCAGGCCCTCTTTCCACCGGGTGACTTTCGGTGATGGGCAGTAGATCTGTCTGCGCATAGATCACCGTGGAACTGGCAAAGATATAATGGCCCGTCCGACCTTCCAGGGCCTCGATCATGGTGGCCACGTCTTCCGGGCGGTAGGCGCTGATGTCGTAGACACAATCCCAGTCCTGGCCTTGCAGGGTGGATTTCAGGGCCGCGTGATCGCTGCGATCGCACACCAGGCGCCGGACGCCTGCGGGCAGGGAAGCCTCGGTCTTGCCCCGATTGAGGATCGTGACTTCGTGCCCGGCTCTCATGAGTTCGTGAACCAGGGCGAGTCCGTTGAACTGGGTTCCGCCCATGACGAGTACGTTCATGTTATTTCCCCTTTCCCCGATTCAGGTCTCCTGGGGTTCGCGTGACCAGGCCCCGATGCTCGGGAGCCCACTCCCGGTGACTTCGGCTTATCAAGGCAGTTCTGCGAGCCACGCGTCGTTGTTCAGCCATCGGGCCTCGAGTTGTTCCATCGCGCCGGTGCCCTCGAGGATTCCGATGTAGTTCTCCACGAGATTCAGGAAGAGGGGATCGTTGGCAGGCAGAGCCGCCCCGATGGGTTCAAAAGTGAACGGAGACTCCAGGGTGATCAGATCCGCGTTCGGGTGGCGAAGGACGGCCACCACGCAAACGGGTAGATCGGCCACCATGGCATCGACCTTGCCGTCGATCACAGCGGCCACGGCGAGATCGGTGGTCGGGGTCGCGATGAGTCGGGCGGTGGGAACGGATTGCCGGATGAAGGCCTCACTGGTGGATCCAGCCAGGGCGGACAGCCGGATGCCCGTCATGTTGATGTCCTTGACTTCGTCGGCCTGACCCAGCGCTTTGGAGCGCGTCAGGATCGCCTTGCCCGATATGAAGTAGGGCCCCACAAAGGCCACGCGTGCGTTTCGCGCCGTGGTCATCGTGACCTGGGAGAGGACGATGTCCACCTCTCCCTTCTCCAGCGCTTTGAGGAGTTCGCCGAAGGGTTTCTTGTCGAATTCGGCTCTCACCCCCATGCTGTCGGCGAGGGCGTTGGCGAGATCGGCCTCCATCCCGATGATCTGTCCCTTGGCGGTGGTCATGTTGAAGGGCGGTTGATCGCCGGACATGCCCACGCGCAGAATGCCGGTCTGGAAGATGCGATCCAGAACCGGGGAGTTCGACGCGGCCTTCTGGGGATCCTGGTTCGAGGTCTTGCATCCAAGGGCTCCCAGAACCAGACCGAGGCTGACGATCAATGCGGCGAGACGTTTCATCCTGTTCTCCCTATCGAGTGGGACCTGTTGAAGAGGGACCCCGTCCTTGTGGCTTGACGGCCGCGGTGATCATCCGAACGCCTTGGTGATTCGTTCGATGGCGAGGTCGACATTTTCATGGGAGTTGAAGGCGCTGATCCGGAAATAGCCTTCGCCGCTGGGCCCGAAACCCGACCCCGGCGTGCCCACTACGTGTGCTTTTTGAAGCAACTGATCGAAGAAGTCCCAACTCGAAAGCCCCTGCGGCGTCCTCATCCAGATATAGGGGGCATGTTCGCCGCCGAACACATCAAAGCCAGCGCCTCCCAGACCCTCTCGGATGCGACGCGCATTCTCCATGTAGTGTGCGATCTGTGCACCCGTTTGTGCGGCTCCATCGGGTGAGTACACCGCTGCAGCCGCTTTCTGGATGATGTACGGGACGGAGTTGAACTTGGTCGCGTGTCGACGATTCCACAGGGCGTTGAGAGAGACGGTTTCGCCACTCTGCGTCTGCCCCATGGCTTCATGCGGAATCACCATGTAGGCGCATCGGGTTCCCGTGAATCCCGCCCGTTTGGAGAAGCTCCTCATCTCGATGGCGCATTCCTTGGCACCCGGAATCTCGTAGATCGAATGGGGCAGTTCATCGTTCTGGATGAACGCATCGTAGGCGGCATCGAAGAGAAGGGTGGCTTTGTGTTCGCGGGCCCAGTCCACCCATTGCTGCAGGTTCTCCCGGGTGGCCACGGCCCCCGTCGGGTTGTTGGGNGAGCAGAGGTAGGCGAGTTCCACTCTCTCGTCGGGCGGCCCGGGCATGAAACCGTTGTCGGCGGTGGCCGGGAGGTAGACGATGCCTTCGTAACGGCCTTCGGAGTCGGCTTCGCCGGTTCGACCCGCCATGACGTTGGTGTCCACATAGACGGGATAGGTCGGGTCCGTGACGCACAGGGACGATTGGGTTCCGAAGATCTCCTGGATGTTCCCGCTGTCCTGCTTGCTNCCGTCGGACACGAAGATCTCGTCTGATGAGAGTGAGACACCTCGGCTCTTGAAGTCGTGTTCGAGGATCAGGTCGGTGAGGAACCCGTAGCCGTTCTCGGGCCCGTATCCGTGGGCTTCTTCGCCCATCTCATCCACGGCGGCGTGCAGTGCCTCGATGATGGCGGGGGCGAGAGGCAACGTGATGTCACCGATGCCGAGTTTGATGACGGCGGCGTCGGGGTTGGCCTGCTGGAAAGCCGAGACGCGCCGGCCGATTTCGGGAAAAAGATACCCGGCCTGTAGTTTTTGGTAGTTCTCGTTTATGTGTGTCATGGGGCGCCGAGCATAGGCGATCCGGAGGCCCACCAACAAGGCGTGCTCCCCGTTTCCGGGGGGCACGCCCTGGCTTGCCTCAGGCCTGGACCGGCTCCGGTGCAGCCCCTAGCCGGATGCCGCCTCGCCCTGGGTTTCGAGGCTCAGTTGCGATTCGGGGCCAGATCTTCAAGCAGGGACTCGTCCGGCCCCGGCGCACCGTCGGGCCGGAAGGCCTGGATGCAGACATGGTTGGCGCCGGCGTCCCAATGGGCCTGGATGCGTTCGCGGATCTTGTCCGTATCACCCCAGGTGACGACTTCGTCCACGAGGCGGTCGCTGCCTCCGTCTTCAAAATCCTGCGGCGTGAAGCCGAACTGGAGCAGATTGTTCTGGTAGTTGGGAAGGCCGATATAGACCGCGAGATTGGCGCGTGCGACGGCGCGCGCCTTCTCGGGGTCGGTTTCCCTGAGGACCATCTGCTCGGGGCAGAGCCATGCGTCCGGCCCCATGACCTTTCGGGCCCGTTCGGTGTGGGCGGGCGGGACGAGGTAGGGGTGGGCCCCTCGGGTGGATCCTGCGGCGAGCTCGAGCATGCGATCACGCAGGGCGGCCAACACGATGGGGGCTTCTTCGTCCGGTTCTTTGCCCATGTAGAGCGCCTTCTTCATGGCTTCCAGGTGATTGCGCATGGTGGTCAGGGGTTTCTTGTAATCGTGACCNCGCACCTTGCTGACGAGATGCTGATGGGAAACGCCGAGGCCGAGTACAAACCGGTTGGGGGCCAACTCGCCCAGGGTTTTGTGGATGGCCTTGAGGGTCATCGCGTCCCGCGCATAGATGTTGGCAATGCCGGTGGCGAACGTAATGGATTCGGTCTTGGCCGCGAGGTAGCCGATCAGGGAAAAGGGGTCGCGTCCGACGGCTTCAGGGATCCAGAGTGTCCCATATCCCCACTNTTCAANTCGTTGGGCAAACGCGGCGGCTTCCGGTGCGCTGAAGGCATCGAGCCAGGTCCAGACTCCGAGTCGGCCGATTTCGGTGGGCATTGTCTTCTCCTCTGTAGGTGCATATAGGTGGGTATGGATGANCGCCCTTGACGGGGCGGGGCGAGTCTAGCCAAATCCTGCTTCGGGGCTTTTGGTGGGCCCCGGCCGGTGGATCAGGGGTAGAGGGGGAATTGTCCCCGTCGTAGTTTGTCCCANTATCGGTTCAGCTCTGTGCGGATCGTGCCGGAAAGCAGGATGAGTCCCAGCACATTCGGAAACGCCATGCCCAGGATCATCAGATCGCCAAANTCGATGACGCTGGAGGCGTTGAAGACGGCTCCGGCCCAGCAGAAGAGCAGGAAGATGCCCTTGTAGACCATGATGGAGCCTTTCCCGAAGAGGTAGCCCCAGCACTGTTCTCCGTAATAGCTCCAGGAGATCATGGTGCTGAAGGCGAACAGCACCGCCGTGATGGAAAGGATGATGGGATACCAGGGAAAGACGGAAGCGAACGCGTAGGACGTCATGGCGATCTGCTGCCCGGCTTCGGGAGAGTTCCAGGCGCCCGTGACCACGATGACCAGGCCCGTCATGGTGCAGACCACCACCGTGTCGATGAAGGGTTCAAGGAGGGAGACCATCCCCTCGCGAACGGGCTCTTCGGTGCGTGCCGCCGAGTGAGCGATGGCGGCGGACCCGACCCCGGCTTCGTTGCTGAAGGCGGCGCGGCGAAAGCCTTGGATGAGGACGCCGAGCAAACCGCCGAAGCCGGCCTCGAGGCTGAAGGCCGAGTGGAAGATCAAGCTCAGGGCCTGGGGGACTTCTCGGGCGTGCAGGACGAGGATGAGTCCGCCCGCGGCGAGATAGAGGACGCACATGGCTGGCACCAGAATGCCTGCGACTTCGCCGATCCGCCGAATGCCGCCCACGATGACCAGTCCCACGAAGCCGGCGAGGATCAAGCCGAAGAGGGAGGCTCCAAGCTCTTTTTGTTCGGCGAGCCAGGGGATCTGGCTGGAGACAATGGCAAAAGCCTGATTCGACTGGAACATGTTGCCGCCGCCGAAGCTGCCTCCCAGGCACATCATCGCAAAGAGGACGGAGAGTCCCAGTCCGAGTTTCGGATAGCCTCTTTCCCGGAGCCCGTCGCGCAAGTAGATCATCGGACCGCCCACCAGTCCGCCAGTGGGCCTCAGGATCCTGTATTTCTGTCCGAGTGTGCATTCNGCGAACTTGGAACTCATGCCCAGGGTTCCGGCCACCACCATCCAGAAGATGGCGCCCGGTCCGCCGGCACCCACCGCCACGGCTACGCCGGCGATGTTGCCCAACCCCACCGTCGCTGAAAGCGCCGCCGACAGGGCCTGGAAATGTGTGATTTCACCTTCCTCGTCGGGGCCCGTGTAGCGGCCCCGGACACAATCGATGGCGTGACGGAACCCGCGAATGTTGATGAAGCCGAAACGGAAGGTGAAGAAGATGGCGCCGGCCACCAGCCAGACNACCACCGCGGGAAGCGCGATTTCATTGGGGGCGCCGTTGTCCCAGAAGGCCAGATCAAAGAAGAGAACGGTTTCGATGGGGGCCACCACATAGGCGGAGAACAGGTAGTCGAGATTGATGAGGGCCGNTTGCAACGCCTTGAGCATCTGTTCTCCGTTCGCGAATGGGAATCCGTCGAATCACAAGACCCTCCCGCTCACCGGGAAGAGGCCGCGACCCGCCGAAAGGTACTCGATTCTACGGGCCGTGCGTCCACAGGACGCTCTGGCGGGGTCAAGGAGGCATGGACTAAGNTGCCGCCCTCATGACTACTGAATCCCGCCGTACGCTGTCAGAAGCTGAGTCCAAGGAAATGCTCGCGTCCTTTGGCATTCCTTTCGCCCGTGAATCCCGTGCCCAGGACGCTCCGTCGGCGAGTGAGGCAGCGGAAGCCATCGGTTTCCCCGTGGCCCTCAAGCTCAATGGGGACGCCATCGCCCACAAAACGGAAAGAGGCCTCGTTCGTCTGGGTCTGAGTGATCCACAATCCGTGAAGGAAGCCGCGGACGATTTGCTGGCCCGGGCTCGACCGGAAGACGGCGAGGTGGACCTCCTGGTCGCGGAGATGATCGCCGGCCAGAGGGAATTGATCGCCGGCCTCGTTCGAGACCCCCAATTCGGNGCTTGTGTGGTGCTGGGGCTGGGCGGGGTTTTGACCGAAGCGCTGGGTGATGCCGTCTTTGCGGCGGCGCCTCTGACTCGACAGGACGCGGAGTCCCTGATCGACGGACTTGAAAACGGGGCGTGGTTGACACGGGCCTTTCGTGGAGAGCCGCCNCTGGATCGGGAAGCCCTGGCGGATCTCCTGGAGGGGCTCTCGCGTCTGGCGGAAGCGCGGTCCGACATCCTGAGCGTGGATCTGAATCCGATCATCATTTCACAGGGTCGTCCGGTCGCCGTGGATGCTCTGGTGGAAGTCGGGCCCGAGGGCGCGGAAACCCAGGCCTTGCCGGAAGAGATTTCGGACGAGCAGGTACTCGAGCGGTTCCGGCCCCTCTTCCATCCCAAGGGTGTGGTGGTGGCCGGAGTGGCGGGCCACCCCGGTAAATTCGGCTTTGTGACGCTTCACAATCTTCTTCGCTTTGGCTTCGAGGGCGATGTCTTCGGGGTCAAGCCGGACCGGGCCGAAGTGCTGGGTCGCCCCATGCTGGGTGATATCTCCGAGGTGCCGGAAGGGGCCGCGGATCTGGTCTTCGTCTGTACGCCGACNAGGNTCAATGTCCAATTGCTTCGCGATTGNGCCGCCAAGGGGATTCGCGCGGCCTTCGTGGCCAGTGCGGGATATGCCGAAGCGGGTGAGGAAGGCCGAGCGCTGCAGGAGGAATTGCGCGCGACGGCCGACGAGTTGGGGATGGTGATCATTGGTCCCAATGGGCAGGGTGTGATTTCGACGCCCGAGTCCATGTGCGCCCAGATCGTGGCGCCGTATCCGCCGGCCGGCCGTGTNGGAGTCGCCTCCCAGAGCGGGAACCTGGTGTCGTCGCTGCTCAACTATGCGGTCAGCACAGGGGTGGGGGTGAGCAAGGCGGTCTCACTGGGAAATTCCGCNCAGGTCGGCTTGCCGGATCTGTTGGAGTATTTCGCAGTCGACCCGGATACGGATGTGGCTGTGTGTTACGTCGAAGGCATCAACGATGGAGAGCGCTTCAAGCGTGCGGTCCAGCGACTGACTCCGAACAAGCCCCTGGTCTTGATCAAGGGAGGAGCCAGCGGGCAGGGGGCNCGTGCGGCGGCGAGTCATACCGGGGCGCTGGCCAGCGACGATCGGGTCTTTGATGGGATATGCCGTCAGACCGGTGTGCTCCGGGCCCCCAATGTGGAGCAGGCTTTTGAGTGGGCGGCTTCTCTGGCCACGCAACCCCTGCCGCGGGGTCCGCGAACCCTGGTCTTNACCTCGGTGGGGGGCTGGGGGGTTCTGGCCGCCGACGCGTGCGCCGAACTGGGCCTCGACCTGATCGACTTGCCCGAGGAGATCCGCGCTCAGATCGACACCATGGTGCCGGCCCGGTGGAGTCGGAGCAATCCGATTGATCTGGCCAGTGGAGAGACCCGGGACACGATTCCCGAGGTACTCGATCTCATTACTGCCCATCCCGACGTGGATGCGGTGATCCACCTGGGGCTGGGCATCCAGTCCGCCCAGGCCGGCGTGTTCCAGACCGGCTCCTTCTACCCCGATCATGGCTTGGAACGGATCTCAGGCTATCACGAGAAGCAGGATGCCCGGTTTGCGGAAGCGGCCATCGCGGCTTCGGAGCGCTACGGCAAGCCGGTGCTCTGCGTGACCGAGCTTGCGATTTCAGACCCGGNCAACGCGGGGCCGGCTGCTGTACGCGCGGGCGGGAGGGTCTGTTATCCGAGCGCGCATCGGGCCTTGTCAGCCTTGCGTGCGCTGGTGGATCGAAGAGCCTTCCTCGATCGGATCGCGTAGGCGGCGCTCCCCTGCACGCGACCGGCTCGCTCGCGCCGGCCGGAGCGCCTATTGATCCGGCGCGCCTATTGACCTTGATCTGGAGCGCCCGTTGATGTCGTGACCGCGTGACCGNGCTGACCGNGCTGCGAGCCCTCGTAAAAAAAGGCCCAGGCGGCAACCGAGTGGTTGCGCCCTATGTGCCCCGGCTCACCATTTGTGAGCCGGGGCTCCCTGGGAAGGGGATATTTGGCTTTATGTTAAGGATGTGTCCCCGAAGNCCTATTGGGTGTCAAAAAAAATAGGCTCGACCCGAAAACTCTCCCGTGGGGCCGCTATTTCTCCGAATTGAGGCGCACAAAGGCCAATCTTGACGGAACGATGACGGCGAAAAGCCAGGGCGGGGGGTACCTCAAAAAAATGCCCCGATCTGCATCGCAGACCGGGGCTTCCCTGGGAAGGGGATATTTGGCTTTGCATGTANGTGGTCTCGCGACCCCGNATGTGTCGAAAAAACTCCAGTTGGCGTGAGTCTCGGGGAGTGGACTGGATTCGGATTTGGTGTCAGCCTACGTCTGCTTGCAATCTGTTGAAGAGGAGAAGGCCGTGGCGACGTCGTTGGTGCTGACCCTGATCGGAAACGATCGTCCCGGTCTGGTGGAGGATCTGGCTCGCGCTGTGTCCGAACACGGAGGCAGCTGGGAGAGCAGTCGAATGGCCCGTCTGGGCGGCTGCTTTGCGGGGATCCTGGAAGTGCAGGTTCCCGATGAGCGGGCGGCCGAGCTTTTCAAGGTGCTTCATGGCCTTGAGGGGCGAGGTCTTCGAGTCGTCGTTGAAGATGCCACAGGGGGCCCGCGGGCGGACGAGGTTCGGGCGCTTCGCCTTGAACTGGTCGGCCAGGATCGTCCGGGCATCATCCGCGAAATTTCCGCCACTCTGGCCGCCAGTGGGGTCAATGTGGTGGAGCTCTCGACGCGGACCCATCCCGCACCCATGTCCGGGGAGACCCTCTTCAGTGCCTCGGCACTTCTCCATCATCCGGTTCGTGAATCCTCGGCTGCTTTGCGGGATCACATCGAGAGACTGGCTGAAGATCTGATGGTCGAGATTACGCTGACGGACGCATAGCTTCTCTATCCCTTCGCGAGTTCGGAACTCTTGAGGGCAATATGAGGGCTTGGCTCTTTCTGACCCATTGAAAAGAGCGCACCTTGTTTTACTCAGGTCCCGCTGGATGAGGTCAGCGGATGTCTTCTTGGTCTCTGGCCTTGGAACCGTCGTTTTTCCACGGGGCGGCTTTCTGGGTGGCGTGGACTCTTTTCCCCGTGGACTCCCGCCTGCGGTTCATGATTGGATTGACGCTGGGCGCGCTCCTGACCCGTGTGGCCTGGGCGGGGCTTCACTTTTCTCTGTGGCTGGAAGCGCCCTGGAGTCTGATGGATCGATCCGGCGGCTTCAGTGTGCTGGCTCTGCCTGTCGGTCTTCTGCTGGTGGCCCCGTATCTCTCGGCTCCAGGGGGCGGCCAGGCTTATCGTGCCGCTGCGGCTCGGGCGGTGGTCCCGGCGCTGGCTGTGGCGCGCCTGGGCTGCGTTTGGTGGGGATGCTGCGGGGGGCGGGTCTCCGCTCTGGGGCTGGCTCATCCGGTGGCCGTTTACGAGGTGATCTTCTGGTTCGGACTCGGTTTCCTGCTTCGCCGGGTCCCCGATTCACAGGCCCCGGGCCTCTGGCTTGTTGCGTTCGGCGCGATTCGTCTGGGATTGGAACCGTTGCGTTCCGCGCCGCCGCTCGGCCCTCCCGAAGTCGATGTGAGCGTGTTGGCCGGGATCTGGCTGGGGCTGGGTCTTCTGACCTTGTATTTTGATCGCCGGGTGTGCGGGGCGTCGGGCCTGGAGATAGAGGCCTTTGGACCGCCGGATCGCCAGGAACCGGAAGGGCGGTGAGACCTATTCGAGGCTTTTCTGCAGGGCTTCGGCGGCTCTTTGGTTCGGTGTCTTGTCTTTTTTCTTGAGACCGCGGACATCTTGGGTGCGTCTCATTTCGAAAGTGCCCTTGAGTCTCCCGTCTCTTTCGTAGTGACCGATCATTCTTCTCTGGCCGGGTTTGATCTCGGTGACCTGATAGCGGGTCGCGCCCCCTTCTTCGGAGATCACGCCGGAGCCCACCTGGTCCGAACGCTCAAAGAGGGGGAGCGATTCGAGGTCCTCTATCTTGACGGTTTCCTCATAGCTCATCACGTTGGCGGAGCGTCGCGGGGCTCGGCGGGCACTGCTCCAGCCTTGGGCATCTGAGCCTCGAAGGGTTTTCGTGCGTGACCCCCGTTCGTTGACGCGAGGCCCGTTTTCGATGGTTTTGAGTTGTTCCGGGTTGGGTTTCCAGGCGTCCAGGACGCGCTGTCGGTTCTCGAATCGACCGGTCTGGTCTTCGAAGGCCACGAGCGGGAATTCGGTCCACTCGAGTCGGCTTCCTTTGCGGCCAAAAACCCAGACCAGATCCTTCCAGCGCGTGGCCTCGGGATTGGCTGTCTCCGGGTCCTGGTAGTGGATGAGGACATACCAGGTGCCGGTCAGGTCGAGACTCTCGTTGGCCTGGCCCGGGTGAGGCCATAGCCAGAGAAAGGCCAGGAGCATGATTCCGGTTTTGTATGGGAGGCTTGTCATTCGACCTTCCAGTATACCGCGCTAGGCTTAAAGCCATGTTGAATGAACTCACCACCGCGGATCGTCTTCAGTTGATGAAATTCGTCTGTTCTTTTGCCTGGGCCGACCTGGAAGTCCGCCCGGAAGAACGCGTCTTCATTGGGCGCCTCATTCGCCGTCTCGAACTCTCGGACGATGAAGAGATCCAGGTACACGGATGGCTGGACGTACCTCCCGCGCCGGACAGTGTGGACCCGACTTCCATTCCGGTCGAGCACCGCCAGGTCTTTCTCGCGGCCATCGAGGGCGTGATCGGTGCCGACGGTGAGACCAGTCTGGAAGAGTCAGATAATCTGCAGCTCTTCCGCCAGCTCCTGCGCTGAAGCCGCTGACGCCATCACGGCGTCTATTCGCTTCGGTCGTGATGTCGGCTGACCGGGCGGACCAGGGCTTCTTGCACCACGGAGGCGACCAACTCGCCCTCGCTTGTGAAGAGGTTCCCACGCGCGAGTCCTCGCGCGCCGAAAGCGGACGGGCTGTCCTGATGGTAGAGGAGCCAGCCGTCGGCCCGGAGCGGCCTGTGGAACCAGACGGCATGATCCAGGCTGGCAATCATGAGCGGTCCCAGTTCCCCGTCTCGGCCATGGGGCTGCAGGATGCAGTCGATGAGGGAAAGATCGGTGGCGTAGGTCAGGATGCATTGATGCAAGAAAGGGTCATCGGGTAGAGGAGCCGCCGCTCTCAGCCAGACGACGCCAGGCTCTCCGTCGGACCGGGTGGTCATGAAAGTGGGCGGTTTTGATGTCCTTGTTTCGATGGGTCCCGTTCTTCGGGCCCACTTGAGTACGTCGGGGGGAAGGCTGTCGGCGAGGTTTTCAAAGTGTTGCCGACGGCTCGGGAGCTCGGTCGGTTCGGGGACGTCCGGCATATCGAACTGGTGGTCGTATCCCTCTTCCGGTTCGTGAAAGGAGACCGACATGTTGAAGATGGCTCGCCCGCGCTGCTGGGCCACCACCCGTCGCGTCGTGAAGGAACGGCCGTCTCGGATCCGGTCCACCGAATAGACCACCGGCACGGTCGGATCGCCCGGTCTCAGGAAATACCCGTGAAGCGAATGGGCCACGGGGCGAGAGACCGTCCGTCCCGTGGCGGCCAGAGCCTGCGCGGCCACCTGCCCTCCGAAAAGACGGCCGGGGCGGCCCACCTCGTTCTGGCCCCGGTAGATGTTCTCGTCGATTTCTTCGAGGTCGATGATGTCGAGGAGGTGGTCTACGGCTTCTTTTGCGCTTTTTTCGTCGCTCATTGAGCGGACCATAGCAGGTGGGTCTGGGACCGGGGCGTTCGGGATAGGAAAGCGTCGCCAAGAAGGAGAGCCGACTAGTCGACGCCCTGTCCAAACCAGCGGCCTTTGCTTTCCTTCATTCGCTTCTCGAATTCCACATCCAATCTTTCCGAGAGGCGGTCGATGGTGCTGAGGGTCTCTTCGTATTCGCCGAGGGCGCAGACTTCTTTGACCACGGAAGCGAGGGCCTCTTCGACTCCGCGGAGGTCCGAATGTCCCTTTTCGGTCATTTCGATCCGGACTCCGCGGCCGTCCCGTTCGTCGGCGATCCGCTGGAGCCTTTGTTCCTTCTCCAGCGCGTCAACCAGAGCAGTCAGGGTCGGGCGCTTGATGGCGGCCCGAGCAGCCAGTTCACCCGCTCGTTTCGGGCCGTGGCGAAGGAAGACGAGGAGTCGGTACTGAGGCAGGCTGATGCCGGCATCGAGGGAAACCTGTTCGAAGATCCGGGCCAGGAAAGCCATGGACCGAGCCGCTCGAGACAGACGAGGATCATCGGCACTTGAATCCGCTTCCGGTTCCGTAGTTTTACGTTCGTGCATGATGGATAGGCTAACAGAATCTGAACAACCGTTGTCCACGATTCTTCGTCATGAAGGCGTGCGATGGCCTTTGGGAGAGGACGACACCCGAAGGGGAAGGCTTTCGGGGCGTCTCTCGGATTGTCAAGCGTCGATGTGAAACGGATGGCGCGAAAGATGTTCAGGGTCTTTCGTGATTGACATGTCACGCTTTTTCCGAATCAGGGCTAGGCGCCGCGGACTTTCCGCTTTTCGTCCCCCCAGTACATCTCCCGCAGCTTGAACTTCTGGAGTTTGCCGGTGGCGGTTCGCGGAAGTTCAGGCACGAACTCGATACTCGTCGGGCATTTGAAGTTGGCCAGTCGCTCCCGGCAGAAGAGGATCAGGGACTCTTCGTCGCTTTCCATGTTTTCTCGCAGGACAACCAGGGCCTTGGGTGACTCTCCCCATTTTTCGTGAGGAACGCCGATCACCGCACATTCCAGAACGGCGGGATGTTGGTACAGCGCGTCTTCGATTTCGGGTGAGCTGATGTTCTCACCTCCCGAGATGATCACATCCTTCTCCCGGTCCACGATATGGATGCTGCGTGTTTCATCCCAGACACCCAGGTCGCCTGTGTGGAAGAAACCGTCTCGAATGGCCTTGGCGGTCTGGTCCGGTTGCTCGTAGTAGCCCTTGAATATGACATTGGAGCGGGCGCAGATCTCTCCCACGGTTTCGTTGTCCATGGGGACAGGCTTTCCGGCTTCATCGAGCACGGCGAGTTCGACGCCAATGGCGGGCACACCCGCTCGGGAGCGGCGGGCGTAATCGTGGGGGTTCGTATTGTGGTCCGGAAGACTGACGGTCAGGACGGGAGAGCTTTCGGTGAGACCATAGATCTGCATGAAATCCCAGCCCAGTTCCTCTTCCAGGCGCTGGATGAAGGCCGCGGGGGGAGGCGCACCGGCCACCGTGAAGCGCGGGCGGGTCTCGATGGTGAATTGATCCCGCTCTTCGAAGTCGAGGATGGTGCGGAGCACCGCCGGGGCCATGCAGGCAAAGGTCACGCGTTCATCCGCGATGAGTCGATAGATCTCCTGCGCATCGATGCTCCGGAGGATGACATGGGTACCGGCGACCCCGGTCAGTGCGTAGACGCCCCCCCATCCGTTGCAATGGAACATGGGAAGGGTCCAGAGTTCGACGTCGTCATGCCGAACGCCGAGGTGGGCAATCAGGCTGTAGGCGTTGATGTAGCAATTCCGGTGGGTCATCATCACGCCCTTCGGGCGTGCCGTGGTTCCGGAGGTGTAGTTGATCGAGACCAGGTCGTTCTCATCGATTTCGAGCGGCTCTGGAGGCGAGTCGGAGGCCGCCCCGATCCATTCATTCCAATCCATCCAACCGTGCGGGGTGGGCCTGTCTCCGTCACTGGCTACCACCCAGTCCTTTACGCCAGGCAGTTGGTCTCGGATGCCGTCGACGACCTCCGCATACTCCCAATCCACGAGAATCGTCCGGACGCCGGCGTGATTCAGGATGAATTCGTGTTCGGGGCCTTTGAGCCGATAGTTCAGCGGGACGAGGACGGCTCCGATCTGGCTGGTGCCATAGAAGCTCTCGAGAAAGAAGTGGGAGTTTGGCGAAAGGATGCAGACGCGATCGCCGCGTTGGACACCCAGTTCCAGCAGGGCGTGCGAGAGTCGGTTTACTCGTTTGGCCAGTTCGGAATAGGTGAGGCGGACATCGCCGTCCACGACGGCCATCTTGTCGGGGTAGACCTGTACGGCGCGACGAAGAAAATCATCAACGAGAAGCGGGACCTGCATGACGGGAATCCTCCGGTGGGTCGAAAAAACGGCTTCGGGACTCTAGCCCGAATCGGACGGCCAGGGTGGCGCGCGTCAGGCTGGGCCAAAGGGGGCGGCCGAGGAGGGGCCAGGGCCCATGGGCGGGGGGCTTTTCGATCGAGCACCTCGGCTCGGATCGGCTAATGTCATTCCTTATGACGCACAATTTTTCGATGCAAGACGCGGAAGAAACGGCCGGACAACCGGAGCCGAACCTCGCAGCCAAGATGCTGGAGGCTCGAACCATCGTGATTTCGGGGCAGGTGGATGAAAAACTCGCTGAGCGCGTGATGAGTCAGACTGTGATTCTCAACAGTCTGAGCCATGATCCGATTCGTGTGATCGTGACGAGTCAAGGGGGACATGTGGACTCCGGCTATGCGATCCACGATCTCTTCCGATTTGTAGAGTCGCCGATCGTGACCATCGGAGCGGGCTGGGTCGCCAGCATCGGTGTTCCGATCCTGCTCTCGGCGGAGAAGGACTCGCGCTTCTGTCTTCCCAACACCCGCTTCCTGCTGCATCAGCCAAGTGGAGGGGCCGGAGGGCAGGCCACGGACATCCGGATTGCCGCGGAAGAGATTCTCAAGCTTCGCGAGCGCCTCAATGGGATGCTGGCTGAGGAGACGGGCCAGACCGTGGAGAAGGTCCAGTCGGACAGTGATCGGAATTTCTGGATGACCGCCGAGGAAGCCCAGGAATATGGCCTGGTTTCGCGCATCATCGAGCACGCCTCTGAGATCAGCTGAGCCCATGCGCGGAGAGGCGTTTCGTAGACTATCCTCTCGCCATGTCCTCGGTAGTACGAGATCAATACAAGCGTCCTCTTCATGACCTCCGCGTTTCGGTGACGGATCGGTGCAACTTCCGTTGCACCTACTGCATGCCCGCCGAAAAGTTCGGCCACGACTATGTCTTCATGCCCAAGGATCAGATCCTTGATTTCGAGGAGATCCTGCGCGTGCTTTCTCTTGTGGTCCCGCTTGGGGTCCGCAAGCTGCGCTTGACCGGCGGTGAGCCTCTCTTGCGTAAAGGTTTGCACGAGTTGATTCGTGGCGCGCGGCAGATCCCTGGGATCGAGGACATCGCCATGACGACGAACGGGACCCTCCTCAAGCGCACGGCGGGACAGTTGCGGAGGGAAGGGCTCTCACGGTTGACGGTGAGTCTTGACAGCGTGGACCCGGAAGTCTTTTCGGTCATGAACGGCGGCCGCCTTTCACTGGAGGATGTGCTCGCTGGGATTGCGGCGGCGGAAGAGGCCGGGTTTACCGGAATCAAGATCAACTGCGTGGTGCAAAAGGGGGTCAATGATCACGCGATCCTGGACCTGGCGCGGCACTTTCGCGGGACGGGTCATGTCGTACGCTTCATCGAGTACATGGATGTCGGGAACCGGAATGGTTGGAAGCTCGACGAGGTGCTGACGGCGCGGGAGATCCTGGATCGCATCGATCAATCGATGCCGCTTGAGCCGGTGGAATCCAACTATGTCGGCGAAGTGGCGCGACGCTATCGCTATCGCGATGGCAGCGGAGAGATTGGTGTCATCACCTCAGTTTCCCAGCCCTTCTGCGGTGATTGTTCCCGGGCCCGCCTGACCACGGATGGACGCCTGGTGACATGTCTCTTCGCCGAGGGCGGCGCAGACCTTCGGGCCCTCCTGCGCGATGGCACATCGGACGAAGTGCTTTCCGCCCGGATCCGGGAGATCTGGGAAGGCCGCACCGATCGATATTCGGAAGAGCGTGCGACGGCCGGCGATCAGGAACCCGATTCGGATTCAGCGTCTGCGACGCGACGGGTCGAGATGTATGAAGTGGGCGGCTGAGCCGGTTCCTTCCCGGTGCCGCGCCTTGACTCTCTGTCCTCAGTCCCCGTTCGGGCCTTCCTGGCGGACCATTCTCTGCGTACCCCGGTAGCGAACAAAGGTGGTGGCGTGCGGAGCCTCGCCCCGCTCGAGTGCGCCGCAACGCAGATGCGCCCACGCACTTTCGAGGATGGTTTCGGTGACATCGATCATCGGCAGTTTGAGTGCCTCACGAATCGGGTACCAGTCGACATCCAGTAACTCGTCTGAGGACTTGGGTTCGCCGACGGTCTTCCGCGCAGGGACGACAAAAAAACGGGCGTGATAGCGAACCGGGCTGACTGAGGGCGTGATCGCACGCGCGAGCAACTGCAGTTCGGAAGAGTCGGGGGTCAGACCCTGCTGGGCCAGTTCGTGCCAGGTGCCACTCTCCTCGGGGCTTGCGAAGGCGCCTTGGCGGCCGACCAGCAACCCGGTCTCCTCGTAGGTCTCCCGGATGGAGGCGTAGGCGAGAGACTGGGAGAGTCCGTCCTGACCGGAGGCGGGCCCACGCATGGTTTGCAGCGTTGTGGATGGGAGGGGAAAGCTGCTTTTCACCAAGCGGTCCGCCGGGTCCAGCTTTCCCCCGGGAAAGACGAAGGCGTCAGGGATGAAGGCCGAGGCCGACGGCCGTTGCCCCATGAGCACCATGCCGTCCGGGCCTTCCGCCTTGAGGAGGATGAGGCTGGCTGCGTGGCGGGGGCGAATGGGTTTCGACATGGGAAACCGTTGGATCGCACACTCGTTGGCCCGCTGCCACGGCGGTTCGGGTTTTGGGCTCGCTTTCGGTTTGGATCGTGCCCAAGGCGACCTACTCTGAGTGGTGTCAAGCGCAGCCTTGCGCGCCTTCGTCCGGGTAGGGCGAGTGCACTGAATGGAAAAATGGGGAGGTTCGTCCTGATGGATTCGTCACTGGGTCGCGAAATCATGATTCTGATGGCGACCATCGACCCGATCGGCACCCTCAGTCTCTTCGTCGCGCTGACCGCCGGTCTGCCCCAATCCCAGCGTCCTCGGCTGGCCGTTCGTAGCGTTTTGATTGCAGGTGGGGTCCTGACGGCTTTCTTGTTGTTGGGGGAATTCATACTCACGGCTCTGGGGGTCGAGTTGGCGTCCTTTGCCGTGTCGGGAGGAATCATCCTTTTCCTCTTTGGGCTTCAGATGATTTTCGGTACCGCGGGCGCGACGTCGCCTGAGGAAGGTCATGATCTCGCTGTGTTTCCCCTGGCGATTCCGTCGATTGCCAGCCCCGGCGCCATCCTCGCGGTGGTCATGCTGACGGAGAACGCCAGTCACTCTGTGGCCAAGCAGGGGGTGACGTTGTTGGTTCTCTTCGGCGTACTGGGACTGACCCTGGTCCTGATGCTGGCGGCCAATCGGATCCACGGCTGGATCGGAGAGACCGGGGCCAGCGTTCTGGTGCGCGTGATGGGGCTTCTGCTGTGCGCGCTTGCGGCGGAACTCGTCATCCAGGGGATTGGAGACATCCTGACGGGCTCCAGCGTGATTCTGGATTGATTCGGGGGTCCCGGGGTGGAGAAACCTCCGCTCCCCCCGTTTTGGTACGGAATCGTCTTGCTACGGACACTTTGGTTGGCTACAGACCGATGATGTCTTACGAACTGGAACGGCGAATTGCGGTAGAGGCGGTGGCTCGAGCATCTCGTTTGTGCCAAGAGGTACAGCGTGAATTGGTGGCGGGGTCGTCCCTCTCCAAGGATGACAAGTCCCCGGTGACCGTGGCCGATTTCGGCGCGCAAGCGGTGGTCAGTCATACGCTGGCCGAGGCTCTTCCCGATGTCCCTTTGGTGGGTGAGGAGGATGCCCGCGCGCTTCGCGAGCCTGAGAATGAAGAGCTCCGTGGCAAGGTGGTGGCGGCGGCGCAGCGTGGTCTCGCCGGACTGTCCGAGGCCGAAGTCCTGGACCTCATCGATCGCGGGACCTACGAAGGAGGCGGCTCCGGCCGGCACTGGACCCTGGACCCCATCGACGGAACCAAGGGGTTCCTCCGGCTTGATCAGTATGCGGTGGCTTTGGCCCTGATCGAGGACGGGGAACTGGTTCTCGGTGCCTTGGGTTGCCCGAACCTTCCCGTCAGGGCGGACGAGCCCGATGGAGCGCGCGGTTGTCTCTTCATCTCGATTCGAGGGCAAGGCAGCTTCATGCGCTCTCTTGACGGGGGAGAAGAGAAGGCCATCCACGTGTCTGATATTCAGCGCGCCTCAGAGGCCAGCCTGTGTGAGTCGGTCGAGGCGGCCCACTCATCCCAGTCCGATACGGCCCGGGTCGCCGAGGTGCTCGGACTGACCGCGCCGCCTTTCCGAATTGATAGCCAGTGCAAATACGCGGCGGTGGCCCGGGGTGATGCTTCGATCTATCTGCGTTTGCCCACTCGCAAGGACTATGAGGAAAAGATCTGGGATCACGCAGCCGGCTCCATGGTTGTGAGTGAAGCGGGCGGTCGAATCACGGACGTGGATGGAAAGCCCCTGGACTTCTCCATCGGCCGGACCCTTCGCGACAACACCGGGGTCGTGGTGACCAACGGCCATGTACACGACGAAGTGGTGGCCGCAGTGAAGCAGGTGCTTGGCCGCGAAGGCTGAAGCTCGCTCCGGAAAATCAGGCGTCAGGGCACTCCCGTAGCCCCTGACGTTCAGCCGGCGGCGGCGAGAGCCTCGGCGACTTCCCGATAGGCCTCGAGGGTGAGGTCGATTTCGGCTTCGCCGTGGGCGGTGGAGATGAAGAACTTTTCGTGGGCCTTCAGGATTCCCCGATCCAGCAGGAGTTCGGTGAATTGCATACTCCGGGCGGGGTCGGCCTTCAGCATGTCGCGGAAGTCTTGCACCACCGCTTCGCTGAACCAGGGCTGGAAGGCCGGGGGTTCTCCCGTGACCTGGCAGGGGATGCCCGCCCGGTTCATGGCTTCTGTGAGCCCGTCCATGAGGCGTCGGCCTTTTTCGAAAAGGCCCTCGTAGGTGCCGGGTCGACGCAACTCCTGCAGGGTGGCCAGGGCGGCCGTGCAAGAAAGGCTGTTCCCGGAAAAGGTGCCGGTCATGCGGACGTGGTCGCCCTGGGCCAGTCTTTGGGGGTCGGCGTGGTCCATGATGTCCGCGCGTCCGCAGAGGATCGAGATCGGAAACCCACTGGCAATGCCTTTGCACACCGTGGCCAGATCCGGAGTGACCCCGTAGTACTCCTGGGCTCCGCCGAGTGCCAGCCGGTAGCCGGTCACCACCTCGTCGAAGATGAGGACGATCCCGAGTTCGCGTGTGACTTCCCGGATCCGCTCAAGGAAGCCCGGGGCCGGGGGGAGTGTTCGTTGCAGCGGTTCAAGAATGACGGCGGCGAGTTCCGCTCCGTGTTTTCGCAAGAGTCGTTCGGTGGTTTCGAGGTCGTTCCAGGGAGCCACGACGACGTCTTTTCCGATCCCAGAGGCAATGCCGGCTGAGTTGGGAACCGGGCCCTGGGCTTCGCCGGGGGCGTGCGTCCATTGATTGCTCATCAATGCGTAGTCGTGCATGCCGTGAAAAGCCCCTTCGAACTTCAGGGTCTTCTCCCTGCCCGTGAAGGCTCGCGCCATGCGCAGGGCGAAGAAGGTGGATTCAGAGCCCGAGTTGTTGAAGGCGACCTTCTCCGCGCAGGGGACGGTTTGGGCCACTTCCTCTGCGAGTTCGATCGCGCTTTCGTTCACCATGAGGTAGCTGCTCCCTTTCGAGAGCCTTTGACTGACGGCTTCGACCACGGCCGGATGGGCATGCCCGAGCAGGAGCGGACCCGAGCCCATGAGATAGTCTAGATATTCGTTTCCGCTCACATCACGAAGCCAGCAACCGTGCCCCCCATCGACCACCATGGCATGGGCGCCTGAAGTACTCGGCGTTCGGACGCCCGAAGGCATGAACTGTCCGGTTCGCTCCAGAAGGCTGCGTTCACGCGCAGTGCGCTCTTTTCTATGGAATCGACTCATGGGTCATCGCTTTTCGGCCCGGAGGCCATAGTGGTTCATGTAGTGGGAGAAGTGGTCCCGGATTTCGTCGGACGACAGCCCGACGTCTTCGGAGGCGCGGCTGTAGACATGTTTCCCGTGCTTGTGTTGTGGGTTATCGGCCTGCCAGTGGTGCAGGGCCTGCTCGCCGGCGCCGGAAAGGGAAAGCCCGAAGTGCGTCTTGATTCTTGCGACGGCGGCCACGGGGTCCTGCATGAAATCCGAGAAGTGCAGGTCGTAGAATTGGGCCTGGTCGTGTTTCTTGCGGATCTCGATGGCCCGATCGGCGCCCCGGACCCAGAGCTCGAGTTGCCGTCGGGCGATTTCCGTCCGGTCGATGGGGTCTTCCACCAGCGCACGAAAGCCCGAGATCAGGCTGACGTAGGAAGAGAAGACGGCCGCGGGATCGCGGTGGGTCTGGATCACGCAGGCGTCGGGGTAGACCTCGAGGAAGGTGTCCAGGAAACGCATGTGGACCGGGTACTTCAAGAGCCAGGTCTTGTCCTCGGGCTCATTGGACCCGATCAGCCGAATGAGGTCCTTGTGCCGGAGGTACGTGGGCTTCATGTCCACATTTTCAAACCAGCGTGAATACGACGGCACGTGATTGTTGACTTCGAAGCCGTCATCCGTGAACTCCTGGACCATGAGTTGTCGGCACTCTTCGGGCCCCTCCGGCATCATGAAGTGGATGGCTCGCAGGCTGGGGTCCGTCTGGTACATGGCTTCAATTTCGGCGTCCGCTTGAATGAAGTCCGGGTGGTTTTCCCAGTCGGCGCGGGGCGGGCGAGGCTGGGGTTGAGCCCCTAGCCAATATTGCAGGCACTGCAGGTCCGGATCCTGGCCCATGAGGTAGTGGAGAGCCGTACTGCCCGTGCGGACGAGTCCACAGATCACCAGAGGCCTTTTGATCTCCCGGTTGAGGAAGTCGGGGTGGCCCTGGAGTTGGTTCTGGGAGCGCAGTCGCTTGACCAGGGCCCCCACCACCATGTCCCGGGCGACGTCGGCCCCATAGGCGTTGAAACGCGCTTCTTCGTCATAGGCGGCGAGCAGAACCCGGAGACTTCCGAGGTAGTCCTGGCCGCCAAAGTCGTCGCAACCGGCGATTTCCACAGCACGGGCATGGAAGGCTTCTTCAGCCTCCTGGAAACCGTTGGGAATGGACACGGGCATACCGTTGAGGGTAGGGGCTTCCGTGGGCTCTTCCAAGCGTGGGGAAGTTCGGGGTTCACGTCGAGGTTCGCTGGAAGTGTCGGATTATGCTACTGAAACCTCGTTATGGCGATCAAGCGAGTCGGATTTATAGGTTGGCGCGGCATGGTGGGTTCCGTGCTGATGGATCGCATGCGCGCAGAAGGGGATTTCGCCGGACTGGAGCCCGAGTTCTACTCGACCTCGCAGGTCGGGGACCCGGCTCCCGATGTGGGCGTCTCGGCGCCTCCGCTGGCCGATGCCTACGACCTCAGCTCTCTTTCGAACCACGATGCCGTGGTGACCTGTCAGGGTGGGGATTACACCAAGAAGGTCCTGCCGGCCCTGCGTGAATCCGGCTGGCGAGGCTTCTGGATCGACGCGGCCAGCGCCAAGCGCATGGACGACGACACCGTGATCGTGCTCGATCCGGTCAATCGCCCTGTCATCGACCAGGGCCTTTCTGATGGCATTCTCAATTATGCGGGAGGCAACTGTACGGTCAGCTTGATGTTGTTGGCTCTCCAGGGACTTTTTGCCCAGGGCTGGGTCGAGTGGATGTCGGCCATGACCTATCAGTCGGCCTCGGGCGCCGGCGCGAAGAACATGCGTGAACTGGTCGCCCAGATGAAGGCCATCGGAGATGACTCCGCTGGGATTCTCGATGATCCAGCGACCGTGGCGCTCGAATTCGATCGGCAGGTCCGGGAGACTCTGGTTTCTGATGCCTTCCCCAATTCCCTTTTTGGTGCGCCTTTGGCAGGAAGTCTGATCCCCTGGATCGATTCGAAGATGGAGAGCGGGGAGACGCGCGAAGAATGGAAGGCGTTTTCAGAAGGCAACAAGATTCTGGGCACTTCCGCCCCGATTCCGATTGATGGACTTTGCGTCCGCGTGGGCGCGATGCGTTGTCATAGCCAGGCCTTCACCATCAAGCTCAATCAGGATGTCCCACTCGATGAGATCGAGTCCGTGATCTCGGAAGCCAATGACTGGGTGAACCTCGTGCCGAATGATCCAGATCCCACGCGCGCGCAACTCTCGCCGGCCGCCGTGACCGGAACCCTGGGGATTCCGGTGGGGCGCCTTCGGAAACTGCGCATGGGCCCCGACTTCCTGGGCTGTTTCTCCGTGGGAGATCAGTTGCTCTGGGGGGCCGCGGAGCCTTTGCGCCGCATGCTCAAGATTGCGCGCGAACACGCGGGCTGATGCTTGCGGTTGCGTTCGCGACCGAGTGGAAACATGGCAGACTGGATCCCCCAACGAGCCGAAGAGCTGACGCCG
>NZGT01000079.1 GCA_002691025.1 Spirochaeta sp.
AATCATTCAATGCATGTCGTGCGAGCTGGTCGGAATCGTCTGCTGGAGCTCCGTTCTCAATTAGATGCCGTATCTTGAAGCCCGCCTCACTCGGTAGGAATATCGAAGCATTGTTAGGTCCGAGCACGCTCATCACATTTGGAGAGGCTGAAAGATCTTTAGAAAGGGCGTCTGCCATTTTTAGTGAGGCATCATCGAAGACGCTGCCGCATGGCTGGTCTTCGCCACATTCCCATGCAATGCGCACAGGGTAGCCGCCAGAAAATTGATCGATCAGCGTATCGAGCGCTGAAATTCCAGGATGCTCGCTTCCAACCAACACCCGGAACCCAAACGCGGGTTTTACCTTCGGCACGCCGAGGCCCAGGCCTACCGTGATGGTGAGGAGGATGGCCAGGGTGAGCCAGGGTCTTTTGAGGGAGAACTCGGTGAGTCGATGCATGGGGGGGCCTCTGTTACGGGGTGTCGTTGCGGTCGAGGGCGATTCCGTGGCGATCGATCATGCGGTAGATGGCGCTTCGGCTGCGGCCGAGTTGAGAGGCGACTCGGGAGATGTTTCCGTTTTCCCGCCGCAGGGCCTCGGTGACTTCGATGCGTTCGCGCGCGGATTCGGCGTTGCGGTAGCTGGCGACGCTTGCGGCGCTCTCTCTCAAGATGTTGCGCACGGTGTCGCGGCGAACCTGATTGCCGAGGGTGAAGGTGATGGCGCGCTCAAGGATGCGCTCAAGTTCAAGGGCTTCGCCCTTCCAGGTCTTTTCCGCAATCAATCGGTTGGCGGCGGGTGAAAGCCGGACGCGGCGTCCGGTGCGCTCGGAAAGCCGGCGGCAAAGAACCTGGGCGATCTCGGGCAGGTCTTCGGGGTGGTCCTGGATGGAGGGCAGTTCGATGGCCGAGGCGAGAAGGTGTCGCCCCAGCCCGTGACAAAAGGCTTCCTGGCTGCGCCAGTGGGTGAGCGGCCGCCCACTGGAGACAAAAATTCGTGGGGCCTGGTCGAACCCCTCGCTTTCGATCCGGTCAAGGCGCTCCGCCCATGCTTCGTGGCTCTCGGGCGAGAAGTCTTCCAGGCCGTCAAGGTAGATGGAGCCCGGGGTGAGGGTGTCGAAGTCCGGGATGGCCGATTGCGGTTTGAGGATGGCGAAGTCTTCGCCTTCGGTGTGTCCCATGTCGTGCAGGATGCGAAAGGCTTGATCTCTTCCGGATCCGGGCGGGCCCACGAGGAAGACGGGGATCGGGAAACTGGCGAGCGCGCTCAAGCGGCCGCGCAGGTCGCACATGAGGGTGCTCTCGCCCGCAAAGAGGGGTTGGATACGGGTTGTGAGATCGGAGGCTTTGGGGTCTCCGTGCTCGGCGGCGCGCTTGATCTGACTCACGAGATCTTCGATTTCGATCTCGGTGGAGGACAGAAAGTCATGGGCCCCGGCCTTGAAGGCGGCCGCGGTGCTTTGCACCGTGCCATACGCGGAGAACAGGATGACCGGCACCTCGGAGCTTCCACGGATGCGGCTCAGAAGCTCAAGCCCATCGCTGTGTGGCATGGTGAGGTCGGTGACCACGACGTCGGGGTGGGTGTTCTGGAAGACCTGCCATCCCTGCTCGCCGTCGTCGGCTTGTTCGACCTCGAAGCCGACGTCGAGCAGCTCGTTGCAAAGGGCCTGGCGGGGGAGGGGTTGGTCGTCAACAACCAGCACTTTCTTGCTCATGGGCCGTTTCCTTCTCTTCGTCACGTCCGATCAAGCAGCATATCAAGACATACAGACATAGCTGGAATCAAGACGGCCAAAGTGTCGCGTGAGTGTCCGGTTGTGTCCGGTTGTGTCCGCTTCTCAACGGAACAGAATCTTCCCAATCGGAAATTCGTGGAACGGGTTTTTGCCTCTAGGAGAAGCATGACCGGGGAGAGGCAAGAAGAGCAAGGGAACACTTTATTATGTTCAAAGAAAGCGCTCTTTTTCGCGTGAGGGGAGGGCGAAGTCACTCGCCTTCCGCTTACGAAAAGAACGTTTCTTGAGAGAAATATTTGGGCGGGGCGGCTCGACGGTGAGGCCGCCCGGGGTTCTATTTCTCGCGCTCGATTCCGTATCGCTCGGTATAGGGCTTCCAGACTTCGGCGAGTTCTTCGTAGCTCCAACCAAAGTCTTTGGGGTCGTAGCCGTGCCGCCCGAATTCGTTCTGGGGCTTTTCGCGAAGCCAGGCATCGATGCGACGTTCGTGAAGGGGGCTGGGTTCTTCGTCGAAGTGGGCGTAGATGCCGCGGATGGCGGCCAGGGGGTCGCGCATGAAATCGCTGTAGTGAAGGTGGAAGCACCAATCCGGCTGGCCTTGGGCCTGGGCTTTCTCATCGTACGCGATGCCGCGTTCGATCCCGGTCTGCATTTTTTGCAGCCAATGCTGCCCGATGACTTTGGGCTGAAGGTTTCGGGCAAAGACACTCTGCAAGGTGGTATTCAGGCTGCTGACGGAAGCCGTCACGGGCCCCGGGTCTCGATGGGTCCAGATGATGCGCGCATCGGGGTAGAATTTCAGCAAGGTTTCCAGGCACCACAAGTGGTTGGGCGTTTTGAGCGCCCAACGTTCGGTGGGTCGACCGTATTGCAGGGCTTGCAGGGCCTTTTTGTGTTGTACGTAGGCGGGGGTCATGTCGCATGCATCGACCCAGCGTCCGTAGCTCGGGACGTGCGCCTGAGTCTCCATGCCCAGGGTGCGGATATCCAGCATCATGAAGGGAACGCACTCTTCGGGAAGCGTGGCTCCGAACGGGTGCATGGCCCGGAGGGCCGGGTTGAGTTTGTGAAGGCTGTCGGTCTGCTTCTCGCACGCGGCGATGCGTGGGTCCGTGTGGGCGTTGGCCAAGGTGGAGGGCGGAGCGGAAGATCTCGATTCCCATTGCAAGACGGCGCGTGACTGGGGGTCCAGCCCCATCAGCATGGAGAGAAGGGTCGTTCCTGTGCGCGGAAGACCCACAATGACCCAGGGTTGCTTGATCTCTTCGTTTCTCGCCTCGGGGTTGGCTTCGGTCCAGGTGTGGAGCTGGATCCGGTGAGCGAGCAGTGAAGTCAACGTCTTTCTGATGATGAGACGTCCGAAGGTGGAGGTGGAAGATTCTTCTTCCAGAGCGGTGACAAACTGCTCGAGCGGCTCTCGGTAGCTATCGCCCCCGGTGTCGAACGCCCCCGCTTCGCGGACCGCGGCCTGGACGATGTCGTCCGGATCCAGCGAAGGTTTGAGGCCGACACGTTGGAGCGCTGCGCCCGCGTGGTTGAAGCCACGCAGCCAGGCAGAGCGAAGGCCTCCATCCCGGTAGGTGTAGATCTGCTGCATTACGAGGCTCCGGTTTCTCAGGAATCGAGTTGAATGAGAACGCGCCCGGTGGTGGCGCGGTCCCGCATTCGTTCAAGAGCGGCGGGCAACTCTTCAAAGCCCACCACATCGCCAATGACGGGCTTGAGTTTCTGGGCGATGACCAGGTCGACGATCTCGGCCATGATCTTCTTCCCCAGTGGGTGGGAGCAGAAATTCCAGCCCATGGCCTGCTTCATGGCGGGGACGAAGTTTTCATCCCCGTACGCGAGCAGGACCCCACAGAGCTTGAAGTTCCCGGTGGCCAGCCTTCGCGGCACGATGGACTTCTCGTCGGCCACGCTCTTGTCCGAGGCAAAGCCCATCATGAGGTAGCGTCCGTTGTATCCGATGCAGCGCATGGAGGCCTCGACGACGGCGTCGCCCACGTTATCGAAAACCACATCCACTCCGGTGTTCTGGGTATCGGCCAGGATCTCGGCCTGGAAGTCGGTGTCGTTGTAGTTGATGGCCACGTCGGCGCCGAGTTCTTTGCAAAGGGCGACTTTTTCGTCGCTGCCGGCGGTGGCGTAGACCCGGGCTCCGAGATGCTTGGCCAGTTGGATGGCGGCGGATCCGGCGCCGCCGGCTCCCGCATGGATGAGCACGCTCTCGCCGGCCTTCAATTCCGCGCGGTCCACCAGCCCAAGCCAGGCGAGATGGAAGGGGAAGTAGAGAGCGGCCGCATCGGGCAGGGGAATGGCCTCGGGCATGTCGAAGGCCGAGACGGCCGGGCAGATCGCGTACTCGGCAAAGCCACCGTGGGCTTGCTTCGGCATGGCGACGACACGCCGGCCCACGGAGTCTTCGAGGCCCGGTCCGGCGCCCACCACTTCACCCATGACTTCCATGCCTGGGATCAGGGGCAACTCCGGCCGCACCATCATGTTCTTGCCGTTTACACGTTCGAGATCATTGAGGTTCAGCGGAATGACCTGCACCCGCACCAGGAGGTCGCCGGCCTCGGGCTCGGGCCTCGGCACGGTCTCGAGTTGGAGTGTTTCGACGGGAGAGGCTCCCCAGTCATGCACCCGCCATGCGCGCATTTCTTCGGGAAGAGAGGAAGACTCGGTTTCGCTCATGGGACCTCTTTCGTGTGGGANGGTCGGCGCTTNGNTCCGNNGGCCGNTTGGACTCCAAGCNNATNTAGGTATAGAAGAACCTTNCTCNTTGGGACAGGGANGCTTNTTCGGNNTGGCTCGGGTGATNGTTTTTACNGAGGCGGNTCGGGTTTTGATCTGAGCGTTGAAACGGCTTCGCGTNCGGCTGATCCTTTTTTTTTCGTTGGGCTGAGTGGCGTTTCAGTGGTTGAAAAGGGGCTGTGTTCTCCACGAGCGATGTTTCCAACGGGTCGTCTCTTCCCTGAAGTGAGAATTTTTTCCATCTTGGAAGTCTCTGCATGAGAGAATGCGGTCGCCGGAGGATCCACCCGCGTGGTTCAGGGCAGGCCGTTGGCCTCCCATGAGGAGTCTTCCCGGGGCGCGCGTGCGACCTCGCTGGAANACCCAGACAGAAGATGGGGCTCTGAACCGCGCGCCTCCCGGGCCCGGCCTCGCCAAGGAGCTTGAAGTCTCCTTGGGTTTCTTCGACTGCTTCCGTTGTCCTGGGGAAGCCTGTTGCCCTGATGCGGGCCTGAAGAAATGGACTCAAAAGAGGGTGGAGTACAACTACGAAGATTACGTATATATAGAAGAAGGATTCCGCCCGGGCCCCGCCTCGCCCAAGAGGCCCGCGGGGGGAACCGACCCCGGCGAACCTGCTGTTCTTTGTTGCAGGCGTGCGCTTCTTTGCCGCCGCGACGTCGGGCTTTGGGTAGACTCCCCGCCATGCTGCTTCAGATTTTCAGTTCGTTTTCGTTCTTGTCCATGACCTTGATCCTGATCGCCATTGGACTGTTCTGGTATTTCCTGACTTGCGGCGGCCTGTACTGGTTGCTTCATCGGTCGAGTTGGCGAGATCGTGCCGAGCCCTGGCGGACGCAAAGGGCCTGGCCCACTCGGAACCAGGTGAGGGGCGAGATCATCGACGGCACGCTCTCCATGTCCATGGTGATGGTGGTGGTGTCNAGTTCTTTCTGGCTTGGGATCCACGGATACAGCGGCCTTTACGCAGAGGCCGGCGAGTATGGGTACTGGTATATCCCGGTGAGCATCCTGGGTGTCTTCCTGACCATGGAAGTCTTTGAGTGGACGTTCCATTGGGCTTGCCATCGGGTTCCCTTCCTTTGGAAGGTGCACAAGAACCATCATCGTTATGCGAACCCCACCGCGTTTGGTGTCATGGCGGATCANCCCATGGACATGCTCATCAAGGGCTCGCCGATCCTCTTCATCCCCTTCCTTTTCCCCATCTGGGATGTGGCCTTGATCGGCACCTTTGCGACCCTGAATTTCGTGTACGGCACATACCTGCATGCCGGGTTCGACTTCCCCTTCATGCCGAGCCCGCACAGCAAATACCTGGTCGGCTCCTGGCACCACAANGAGCATCANTCCGGGGCGGTGGATTACAACTACGGCTTCTTCACGGGCTTCATGGATATCCTCTGCGGGACCCGGTACACGCCGAGCGACAAATCCGCCCGGCGGCCCACCTATCGCTGCCCGGAATGCCGCAACAGTGAGAAGGTGGCGGCNTAGNNNCGNCCNNCTTTGACATCNGCTNGGNTCGTCTATCCTNTCCGCTTACGAGTGAGGTGAAGATGACGGTGCACGAAGGCAAGGTGGCTCTGGTCACGGGCGGCGGAAGCGGGATCGGCGAATCCATCGCGGAGAGGCTCTCGCAGGCTGGAGCCCGGGTGGCCATTGCNGANATNTCGGAGTCGCGGGNGCAGGCCGTGGCGGAGCGCCTGGGTGGGGACGNGCTCCCGCTGGCCGTGAATGTGGCCGACGAGCAGGCGGTAGCCGACATGGTGGCTTCCGTGGTGGAGCGCTTTGGTCGNCTCGACTANGCGTTCAANAACGCNGGCATCTCGGACACGCCGCAACGCCTGGTGGATTTCGAGGCCGAGTCCTGGCACCGCATGATCGAGANCAACATGACGAGTGTCTTCTACTGCATGAAGCACGAGATCAAGCAACTCCTCAAGCAGGAGCCNCACGATGAGCGCCGGGGCGCTGTGGTCAACATGTCGTCCGGAGCCGGGATCATTGCGGCGCCGGGCCAGCCTCATTACACGGCGGCCAAGCACGGGGTGCTCGGCCTCACCAAGGTGGGGGCCCAGGANTACGGNGCGGAAGGCGTGCGGGTCAATGCCATCTGCCCGGGTGTGACGGAGACGCCCATGCTGACTTCGTCGTTGCCGAAAGAAATCCTGGACCAGGTTCTCAAGACCATGCCGGGGGGCAAGCTGGGCCGGCCCGATGATGTGGCGGCCGCGGCCATCTGGCTTTGCTCCGACGAAGCCCGGTGGGTGAATGGCCAGAGTCTCGTGGTGGATGGCGGCGGCATCGTTCGCTGACGGGGTGACGAGTCGAGAAATGACGAGTCGAGAAATGACGACCCGAGAAATGACGACCCGAGCGATGAAGCAACAAGCCATGAAGAAACAAGAAAGCCCGGCATGACCGACGTGATGGATCCGGCCGACACCACGCCTCTTCCGGATTGCGAAGAAGCGCTTCATGAGATGGCGTCGGCCAGNACCGGCCACTCCGACTTCGGGCCCGAGGACTATCGGGAGGGTCTNCGCNTCCTGCTCCGTGCGTGCGAGGAGGAATCCAACCTTTCGCCCCTGGGCCGTGTTCTCGCCAAGGGCCAGGTGCTTTCGGTCTTGCAGGGGCGGCTTCGCTCCGAGGCGGGCTTTGCGCAGCATCCGGATTCGGCCCAGCATTCGATCCGTCGCCCGTTGATCATTGTCGGCATGCCGCGCACGGCTTCGACTTCGCTTCACCGCATGCTCTCGCGGGATCCCGGCCTTCAAGGTCTTGAGATGTGGATCGCGGAAGCGCCGCAGCCCCGGCCTGAAAGAGAGGAGTGGCAGGACAATCCGCACTTCGTCGAATGTGACACCCGAACCCGCGCCCTTTATGAGGCTGCGCCCGAGATGCGGGCCATTCATGAGATGGATGCGGACGAAGTGGACGAGTGCTGGCATCTCTTGCGGCAGAATTTCGGGAGTGTCACATATGAGTGCAACTTCAGGATCCCGAGCTATTCGCGTTGGTGGGCGGAGTGCGACATGGGCCCCGCCTACGCGCGCTATGCCCGGAACCTTCAGCTGATCGGGGCCCGTGAACCCGAGCGTCGATGGCTCCTCAAGGACGCCACCCACATGTTCCATCTCGAAACCCTGCTCGAAACCTTTCCCGATGCCTGCGTGGTGACGACAGCGCGGGACATCGTGAAGATCGTGCCCTCGGTGGCGAGCCTCACGGCGGTGGGGATGCGTAGCGTGGTGGCCGACTTTGACCCTCACGCGCACGGACGCGAGCAACTCGAACTCTGGAAGCGAGGGCTCTCGAAGATCGAAGCCGTGTGCAGCACGTTGCCTTCGGAGCGTCTCTACCGCATGGACTTCGATGAATTCCAGGCCGATCCGGTGCGGGAAGCCAAGCGGATCTATGGTCGCTTCGGTCTCGGCCTCTCGCCCGAAGGTGAAACCGCCATGCGGATGTGGTGCGAGCAGAATCGGCGCGGCGCACACGGGGCCCATGAGTACTCGCCCGAGGAGTTCGGCCTGACGGCGGATCAGATCCGTTCCGAGTTTGCTTGAACCTTCCAGGGCCTTGGCGGAGAGCCCTTCTTCTGAGTGGATGGGGCTCTGCTGCTTGGGCCCGGCGGATGAACGCTTTTGAAACAGGCTTCGTATCGGGCTTTTACCCGAGGCGGCGTGAAGCAGGCCCCGGCTCCCTCTTGATTGAGGCTGAATTGCTTCATTTTTCCGATTCAGTCCATCCCGTGTCTGGTAGATTGAACCGATCGCGCTTTTGGAGGTTTTTGATGCGTTTTTTTTGGATGGTCTTGATTGCCTTGAGCTTCTCGCTGGGGGGCGGGTTTTCCGCGCAGGCGAAGAACCGGCTCGAAGAGCAGTGCGAGTACAAGTTGGTCAAAGCCGCGCGGCAGCATGCTTCGTGTCTTTTGCGGGCTCGCAATGTGCGGCCGGGGAAGGGTTCCGGCAAGAACATCGAGCCCAAGATCATCCGTTGCGAGGAGCGTTACACAGACCAGTACGAGGCGGCGTTGGCCCGGTTTGGTGAGAAGGCCTGCACGACCGCTACCGCGGAGGCTCTCTCTGGATACATCGACCACGTCACGCATAAGATCCATTCCGCGAGTTCACTGGGGGGCGAGGTGCCCGAGATCCGGGAGTCGAAGCCCGTATTCGGTTTCTCGACCACCAACCCCAAGAAGACAGGCGCGAGCCAGTATCTGTCGTTGGTGGCGGATCTTGAGAACTTCTATGGACAGACCTATTCGAACTCTGAAACCAATCCGGTTGTTCCGAACGACGAGTGCTTCGGTGACCGGGCCTGTAGCGTGGCGGGCAAGACGAATTGGGGCATGGTGAGTGCCACTCCCGGAGTCACGCACTCTCTTGATGGGGAGAGCTGGCCGGCGGTCTTGACCTGGATGAACA
>NZGT01000080.1 GCA_002691025.1 Spirochaeta sp.
CCACCGCAGCCTTGGAGGCCTCCCGAGCCACCACAAGGGGAAGTGCCATGTGGGGAAATACGACCATTTCTCGCAAAGGGAGAACAGGCAATTCGTCCGGGATCAATTGATCAAGAGAGTTGGCTTTCGACATACCCAGTATTTCGTCCCGGCGTCGGCCGCACTTTAGTTCCGAGCGACTCCAGATGGACTGGGGGGTCGATTTTGCATCAAGCCGACCGTTATCTGGGGGGATCCGTACTCAGTCAACCGCCCGAAAGCGCCCGCGTTTGACCTGAAGGAGGAAAGGCCGCTTGCGTGCGTTCCCATCGGGGCCAATGGTGGTCACGCCAGATGCCCCCGGGTAACCATAGACGAGCAGAAGACCGTCTCGGACCTGGGTGCGAGAGGTGCGGCCGGCCACCCACTGCGTGAGGACAAGCCGGGTTGCGTCGTAACCATCCGAGGAGAACTCGTCCGGTTCCAGAGCAAAGGTCTCCCGATAATCCGACACGAATTGATTCACGGGAATGGCCTCGCTGTTGACATCGAAGCCCGTGGAGATGATGGCACCACGCACATGCCCCCGTCCGATCTTCACCAACTCGGGATCGTTCCACTGGCTTGAGCCCAATAGCTGAACCCCATCCACTTCATGAAAAGCCAACTGGGGTGCGATGAGTTGGATCTTGTCGTGGGAGTCGGGAATGAAGAGCGCATCGAAGTCCACCAAAGGAGGCAAAGGACGTGACTCGGGACCCAACTGCGAGTAGAGGATCTCCCGCAAGAGTCCCGCTTCCTCAGGCTCAAGCCGGCGCCCGCGCCGCATGGCTTTGGCTCTTTCCTCCAGGGCAACCTGTTCATTGGGAGTCAAAAGGTCATAGCCCACGAGCTTGCGAATCGAATCATTGAAGTCCGTGGACGCCGGATCATAACCGGCCACGGCCACCACCTGCCCGCCGCGCTCGCGCACCGTATCCCAATACCGGGTGCGCATGCCTCGGCCGTAACGATTCGTGGGA
Source organism: Spirochaeta sp. (assembly GCA_002691025.1). Taxonomy (GTDB): domain Bacteria; phylum Myxococcota_A; class UBA9160; order UBA9160; family UBA4427; genus MED660. The sequence goes on from NZGT01000080.1 coordinate 1,002, forward strand.
TAGAGGATGGCAAATCGACTGAAGTCCATATCCTCCACCGCGTGCTCGACAAGAGCGCCCACTTCGTCCTCCGGCGTGAGCCGAAGGCGGAACACCCACTTCTTCTCGTTCGGAATCGAGATGCGATTCGAAAGAGCGAGCAAGGGCATCCCCAGGAGTTCCGCCTGATTGGCGGCCGCTTCGGATTCTGCAGAAAAGATGGGGCCGATCACGGCCACCACGCGCTCATCGGCCGCAAGCTCCCGCACGGCAGCGGCCGCACGGTCCGGGTCGCCCGCAGAATCCCGAACCAGGAGCCGAACGCCCTTCCCGGGTTCAGCCTCTTGCACAGAGGCCTCCACCGCGGCCAACAAAGCCCCTTCGCCCTCGGCCGGCATCAACGGCTCCGGCAAACCTCCGGTCCCGTCCTCCGTAAGCTCGGCTCCGGCCTCCCCTGGGAGACCTTCCTGATGGAAGACGTCGGAAGCGAGAAGGATCCCACGAAGCACCGCCTGCCCAAAAGGCGCATACCGGCCTGAAAGGGGCAGAACGACACCCAGGGTGCCCTCCGCATTCGCGAGGTCAGGCCAATCTCCCGCCAAAGCCTCTTCGAAGTCCGGAACAAAATCGGCCACGGCATGGGAATCGTCTTGCAAGCGAAGCTTCAGGTTGGCCAAACGCTCCTGACCGCCGCTCGTCATCGGATACTTTTCAGCATCCAACAGGCGCGTCCGGGCCTGCTCCAACTGACCTCCCACCATCTCGCGCCAGACCATGGTGAGTTCGACTCGACCGGCGGGAATCTGCCGACCGAGCGCCTCGGAGGACCGGGTGAGCTGCTCCCAGGTCATCGCCAAAAGCAGGTCATCGATCTCTACATCCACCAGACGCAAACGCGATTCCGCCTGGGACCGTGCCGGCTCGGAAGTCGGATCATCTCCCGAACGGGAAACCTCGTCCGCCCATTCCTTGCGAAGCGAGGCCAGGTTGATCAGTTCATCCACCGGGTCGCTACTCATCTTGGCCAGCAAACGGTAGAACGCCCTTCGATCCGTGGAGTCCAGTTTCCGGACTCGCACGGCCTCGACCAGTTCCACGGCCTCCACGGCACGGCCCTGATCCCATTCCCAACGCGCCAGGCGCACGCGAACGGAATCCACCCGATTGCCTTTGGGATAGCGTTGGATGACTTCTCGCAAGCGGTCGAAAGCCTCCTGGGGCCTTCCTTGCAGCAGAGCCAATCGAGCGAGTTCTTCCGTGGCGTCATCGGACAGAGGGCCACCGGGGAAGGTCGTCAAAAAGGCTTCCAGCCGGGATTGGGCCGCGGCCGGATCCGCCGGCAAGGGCTGAAGAGCGGCATCGTAGGCCCGACGCTGCTCCGCAGGAACGCGCTCACCGAAAGGCCCGGTCCCGGCACAGGCCACCACCAGACACAGAAGGCCGCCTATCAAAAAAACGATCGATCCACTCGGTCGATCCAGCAATCGCTTCACCTCAGTCGAAGAAGTCCTTCAGTTTTTCGACGAAACTCTTGTGCTCAGGTGAAACATTCTGACCACTCTCTTCCGCAAACTCCTCCAGCAATTCACGCTGGCGTGCTGTCAGCCTCGTCGGCACCTCAACGAAGATTCGCACAAAGAGATCTCCTCGCATCTTTTCAAGACGAGCAGGGTCGAGTCGGGGTTGAAGCGGCGGAAGCCCCTTGCCCCTGAGCCGAAGCACTTTGCCCGACTGCGTGCCCTCGGGCAGGCTCAGCTCGATACGGCCTTCCAGGGTCGGAGCCTCGATGGAGGCGCCCAGCGCCGCTTGAACGAAGGGAACCGGAACTTCGGTATAGAGATCGCCTCCATCCCGCTCGAAAAGGGGATGCGGGCTGAGACGGATGACCACATAGAGGTCGCCCGCAGGCCCCCCTGCAATCCCGGCTTCGCCCTCACCCGCGAGCCGCAAGCGCGCGCCTTCATCCACACCGGCCGGAACCCGGACCTGGAGAGTCTGCTCCGACTCGATCCGCCCTGCCCCGCGACACGTCTTGCAGTGATCGCGAATGATCTGACCTGCGCCGCCACACTGATCACAGGTTCGATTGACTCGGAAGAAGCCCTGCTGAAACGCAATCTGACCCATGCCCTCGCACCGGCTACAGAGTTCGGGCTCGCTGCCTGGAGCGGCCCCCGACGATCCACAAGGGTCACAGCCACGCATCTTCGGAATCTTGATGGTCGGCTCCGCGCCCTTGAGCACATCCATGAGGTCGATCTCGAGGTTGTAACGGAGGTCGGCCCCTCTCTCACCGCGAGTGCGACGTCCACCCGCTCGCCCAGCACCGCCAAAGATATCACCGAAAAGATCGCTGAAGATATCCGAGAAGCCGCCCATGTCACCGAAGTCGGGCTGACCTCCACCCGGCCCACCCAGGCCCGCATGCCCGAACTGATCGTACCGAGCTCTCTTCTCAGAATCGGAGAGAACCGCATAGGCCTCCGAGACTTCCTTGAATTTTGCCTCGGCTTCAGGGTTGTCCGGATTCCGATCGGGGTGGTACTCAAGCGCAAGCTTGCGATACGTCTTCTTCAGGACTGTCCCATCGGCGTGACGCTCCACGCCGAGAACTTCATAATAGTCACGCTTGATCAATGTCAGGCCCCGCGGTTCAGACCCCAGGAAAACCGAGGTCGTTGATGCAGCGGCACGTTCTGAAACGCCCAGCAAGAGGGGCTTCAGACCGGCATGGGCAGGAGAATGTCAACCTTGGCCGCATCTGGCCAGCCCTATGCGAGCGAATTCGAAGCCTGGGGCCCCTTCGGGGATTCAGGGTTCTCCCCCAACTGCGCGTAGACCTTTTCGGTGAGCTCGAAACTGGACGCCGAAAGGGCCTGCAGGACTTCTCGGAGTTCCTCGGGTTCCGCTCCGGGTTCCAGGGCCTCCACCCGCTCCAGAAGGCCCCGAACGCCTTGCAGGTCCGTGTCTTCCACATGCTGGCCGAACTCCTTCAGGGTCTTTTCCGTGGCGTAGACCAACCCTGTGAGCTTGTTCCTCAGATCCACCTCTTCGCGCTTCCTCAGATCATCGGCCTTGTGGTCTGCCGCCTGGCTTACGAGTTCTTGGACCTGCTCATCGGTCAAACCACTTGAGGCGGTCACTTCAATGCTCTGGGACAGGCCGGTCCCCAGGTCTCGAGCCGAGACATGCGCGACCCCATCCGTATCCAAAGAGAACGTCACTTCAATCTGCGGCACGCCTCGGGGTGCCGGCGGGAGACCCACAAGCTCAAAACGCCCCAAGCTCATGTTGTCGGTGGCCAGCTCTCTTTCTCCCTGAAGAACGTGGATTCGAACCAACTCCTGACTGTCTTCCGTCGTAGAAAAAATCTGGCTCTTGGCGGTGGGAAGGGTCGTGTTCTTCGGGATGATGGAAGTCAGAACCCCTCCTTCGGTTTCCACACCCAGAGACAAGGGGGTCACATCCAGAAGCAGGACATCCTCCAGGTCCCCACTCAACACGCCCGCCTGAATCGCCGCCCCCATGGCCACCACCTCATCCGGATTCACCGAAACGTTGGGCTCGCGACCGAAAATCTCGGCCACTCGAGACCGGATCCGGGGCATGCGTGTCATGCCGCCCACGAGGATCACTTCATCGATGGCCTCGAGGTCAATGCCGGCATCCTCCAAAGCCGTGCGGCAGGGACCTTCGAGGCGGGCCACGAGAGGACCGACCATCTCTTCGAGTTCAGAGCGCGAGAGGGTGTACGCGAGGTGCTTCGGGCCCTCATCGTCCGAGCCGATGAAAGGCAGGTTGATGTCCGTCTCCTCTACGGAAGACAGTTCGTGCTTGGCTCGCTCAGAGGCTTCCTTGAGTCTTTGCAGGGCCATGGGGTCAGAGCGGAGATCAAGGCCGTGCTCCCCTTTGAACTGATCCGCAAGGTACTCGACGATGCAGCGATCAAAATCCTCTCCGCCGAGATAGGTATCTCCATTGGTGCTCAGGACCTGGAAGACGCCCCCGCCCAATTCAAGGATCGAGACATCAAACGTACCTCCGCCCAGATCGAAGACCGCCACCACCTTGTCTTCCTGCTTGTCGACACCGTATGCCAGTGCCGCGGCCGTGGGCTCATTGATGATTCTCAGGACTTCAAGACCCGCAATGGCCCCCGCCTCCTTGGTGGCCTGGCGCTGGGCATCATTGAAGTACGCGGGCACGGTAATCACCGCCGCGTCCACGGGCTCACCCAGGAAATCGGATGCGGTTTCCTTCATTCTCTGGAGGATCATGCCCGCGATTTCCTGAGGCGAATGTTCTCGTCCGTCAACAGACACCCAGGCATCGCCATTCTCGGCCGCCATCAGGGAAAAGGGCGCCACATCACAAAAGGCACTGACTTCCTTGGAGGTATGCTTGCGGCCGATCAATCTCTTGATGGCAAAAAGGGTTCTCGCGGGATTCGTCGCCGCCTGCCGTTTGGCAATCTGGCCAACCAACTTCTCGCCACTCTCGGTGAAAGCCACCGTGGAGGGCGTTGTCCGCGAGCCTTCCACATTCGCGATCACCTCGGGTCGGCTTCCCGACGTAAAGGCGACACAGGAATTCGTGGTCCCCAGGTCGATTCCGATGACATTCCCCAACTGACGCTTACTCCCTTGGGCCTTTTTGCCCTGGGGAGAAACCCCGAGCTAGGCCTTGTCTGCCCCTTTGGACGCTGCCACCAACACTCTCGCCGGTCTCAGCATCCGATCCTGGAGCACGTATCCCTTCTGAAGCACTTGAACCACTGAATTGGGTTCCACGCCTTGAGCGGGAACCTGGCCCATGGCCTCATGAAAATTCGGATCAAAGGCCTCACCGGCCGGATCCACCTGTTTTACGCCTACCTTCCCCAGGGCCGTCAGGAACTCACGCTGCACCAGGGCCACGCCCTCCAGAACACTACTGAGGTCGCTCTCCTGGCCCGGATCCGCATGTTCCAGTGCCCTTTCAAGGTTATCGACCGTAGCCAGCAGGTCCTTGATGAGATTCTGCTGACCGTACTGAAGAGCCTCCTGCTTCTCTTTCAGGCTCCGGCGGCGAAAATTCTCGAATTCGGCCTGTAATCGCGTATAGCGGTCCGTCAGCTCTTCAGACTCTTTACAGCGAGCTTCGAACTCTTCCTTCATGGATTGAAGTTCCGAGATCAGGGCCTCCATGGTCTTTTCATCCGCAGAAGCCCCTGTGGCGTTCTCGGCCCCCTCTCGACGCGCTTCCACGGAGGCCGTGGCCTCTCGGAGCGCTTCTTCCATCTCTTCGCTGGGCTCGATGGTGGGCCCGCCCGCCGCTTCGTCTTGATCGCTCATCGCGTCTCTTCCCTCTCAGCCCTGGGCTTCATTGCCAGCATTGAGTTTCGCAGTCACCAGTTCAGAGCAGAAACCCACAAGCGAAATCACCCGGGCGTAATCCATACGATTCGGACCGATCACGCCCAGAGCTCCGAGCGCAGACCTTCCTTTTACATCCCCCGGTTCATCGTCCCCGATCGCGGCTTGTCCAGCCCTCCCGTAGGGAACCGCCACAAGAGCACACTCCCTCAGGTTCGCTCCCTCGAGCTCATCACCGAGAGAGACAGAAACAGCACTTCCCGAGCTGTCGAGAACCTTGCCGACCACCTCCAGAAGGCGCTCGTTGTCTTCCACCGCCTGCAGGATTCCACGCAGGCGATCCGGGTCATGGAATTCCGGCTGGCTCAAGAAGGCCGTATGGTTTGTCACGACCAGTTCGAGCTCACGAACAGAAGGCTGATCCAGCACCCGAAGCCCAAGAGAAAGTGCGCGCGTGAGCAGACCCTGGGCCTCGACCCGAAGTCGACCGAGTTCTGCTTCCAGGATCGAGCGAAGCTCGACCAGCGTCCGCCCCGTCAACCTTTCCGTCAGCCGAGCCGCCATGGCATCCAATTCGGCCTGGTCGTCCTTGCCGCGTTCATGCATGACATGCTGTTGCACCGAACCCACCTCGGGAACAAGAACGATCAGCAGGCGATCCGTGGCGACGCGCACCAGACTCACATGCCTCATCCGCATCCGATCCACGCGAGGACTCATGACAAAACCGAGTTGATGGGTTCGACTTGAAAGCAGAGCCGATACCCAGGACACGACTCGTTCGCCGCCCACGCTGTCGCACTCATTGGTCAGGGTCAAACGTTCGTAGTGACTCAGATCCGCCGAGTCCATCAACTGATCTACAAAAAAACGCAGACCCGCCTCGGTGGGCACCCGTCCCGCCGAAGCATGCGGCTTCTCGACCATCCCCACCTTTTCAAGATCCGACATGGTGCTGCGAATACTGGCGCTGGACAGAGGAACCGGGAGGAGGTGGGAGACCGTGCCGGACGAAGCCGGTTGGGCGTCCGCCACATACGCGCTGACCACAGCACGCAGCACCATCCTCTGGCGCTCACCGAGTATCGGCGCGTCTTGCTGCGATCTTCCGTCGGTTCGCGTATAACTCCGCATCGCTACCAAAAACCTCAATGATTACGCTGTTCTTGTCTAACATGGGTGAGGCGGTGCGTCAATCGGTCCACCGGGTCTCAAGCCGACGGATCCGGTAACTCGACCCTCCATGGGACTCTCGTGCTCCCCTTGCCGGTGCGAATACGCTATCGGATGATCGACCCCTGACCCCGATTCACCGAAGGAGAACAAAGATGCCCGTCTGGGAGCAAAACGACGTTCGAATCCACTACCAGGAAACCGGATCCGGCTTTCCGGTGCTGCTCTTTGCGCCCGGAGGCATGAAGTCCGCGATCTCCTTCTGGGAACGCATGCCCTGGAATCCCATCGACGTCCTGTCGCCTCATTTCCGGGTCATCGCCATGGATCAACGCAATGCCGGTGAATCCCAGGCACCGATCTCTGGCGAGGACGGATGGCACACCTATACCGACGATCATGTCGGACTCCTCGAGGCGCTCCAGATCGACCGTTGCCATGTGCTCGGCTGCTGCATCGGGGGCTCCTACGGTCTGGGTCTCATGCAAGCCGCCCCCGGAAAAGTCGCCGCAGGTGTGCTCCTCCAACCCATCGGGTCCAACGGCGAAAATCGCGAAGCCTTCTACGCCATGTTCGACCAATGGGCGGACGAATTGAAGCCCTCGCAACCCGAGGTCTCCACGCAAGACTGGGAGGGTTTCCGCAGCCGGATGTACGACGGCGATTTCGTCTACAACGTTTCCCGGGATTTCGTCCGTCAATGCGACACACCCATGCTGATCCTGAAGGGGGACGACCTCTACCACCCGGGCCCGATTTCCGAGGAAGTCGCCGAACTCGCTCCCCGGGGCACACTGATCACCGAGTGGAAGGAAGGCGAGGCCATCGAAGCCTCTTCCCACGCCGTCGTGGAGTTCCTGCAACAACAGACGCCATGACAGGGGCGTGAAAGCGGAGGCCCCCTCAGACCTCGTCGAGAATGAACTCCGAGGCCACCCAGTCCGCCAACCGACGGCCCGACTCGGTCAGGCTCAAGTGGCCATCCCGGCCCTCGCGAAGAAAGGCATCTTCGAGCAATCGATCGATGGCGGAACCAAAGAAATCACGCGGCGAATGACCGAACTCCTTTTCAAACTCCATGCTGCTGAGACCTTCGTCGGTTCGCAACGACAAGAAGCAGGCTTCGGAAATTGCCTGCTCGAGAGTGAGGGGCTCGGTCTCCAGGCCGGCCACCTCACCTGAACGCAAGCGGCGAGACCACGTCATACGATCGCGGGGATTCGATGGCCGCCGTCCGTAGGGGTGATGCAGACTCCGTGGGTCTGAGGAGTGGGCCCCCACACCAATGCCCAGAACAGGCGATCTTTCCCAATAGCGTCGATTGTGAACCGCCTCGAAGCCTCGACGCGCGTGGTTGGTCAATTCGTAACGGCGGTACCCCGAAGCCTCCAATCGCAAGACCATCTGATCGAGGAGATCCGCAGCGGCATCCTGGGAATAGCTCCTGATCTTTCCCTGTTCCGCAGCCAAGCCAAAGGGAGTCCCCTCTTCGATGACGAGCTCGTAGGTGGACAGATGCTCTGGCTTCCAGGACAACGCATGATCCAGATCCGCTTCGAACATGGCGGGCGTCTGATGAAGGGCCGCAAAAATGAGATCGAGGGAAAGGTTCTCGAAGCCCGCCGATCGAGCAGCCTCGAGGGTGGCGTGACTCTCTTCTGATCGATGCGCCCTTCCGAGCGCCTTGAGGAGGGAATCGTCAAAGGACTGCACCCCCACCGAGAGCCGATTGATCCCCGTTTCGGACTTGAAGCCTGCGAGTCGCTCGCGTTCCACCGTAGACGGATTCACTTCCAATGTGATCTCAACCGGTCCGTCCACGGAGGAGAACAATCTGAGAGCCTCCTGCTTGATCCGAGCCAGGGATTCCGGCCGAAACAAAGACGGGGTGCCTCCACCGAAATAGAGGCTGGCCAGACGGTGGCCAGGGAAGTCCGGCGCACGCAAAGCCAATTCCCGGAGCAGATCATCGACGTACTCGTCCTCCTTGATCCGCCATTCGGCCGAGCCCTGGCCATCGGCGGTGCTCTCCCGAGCCGCTTCCACCGCAAAATCGCAGTAGGGGCAGACCCGCTCGCAAAACGGAATATGAACGTAGAGGCCGACCGTTTCATCCATACCGTGAGGGTAGACGAACCGCGGGCGCAGAGGTGACCGCTTCGTTACCCTCTTGGATTCCATTGTCCTCCAACGATATCCACTACCAGAAGCTCGATTGCGGCCTCTCCGTTCTTCTCAGGGAGGCCAGACTCGCCCCTGTGGCCAATCTCCAGATCTGGGCCAACGTGGGAGCCGCCGACGAAAGGCCCGGGGAAGAGGGCCTGGCCCATTTCCATGAGCACATGCTCTTCAAGGGGACCGAGCGAAGAGGCGTAGGCCAGGTCGCCGCTGAAGTCGAAGGCGCCGGAGGGCGAATCAATGCCTACACGTCCTTCGACATGACGGTCTACTACGCCACGCTTCCCAGCGAAGCCCTCTCGACTGGAGTCGACGTACTTACCGACGCCGTCCGCCACTCGGTCTTCGACCCGGAAGAGATCCGCCGGGAACAAGAAGTCGTTCTTGAGGAAATCCGGAGGTCGGATGACACGCCGGGCCATGTTCTCTCCGAACTCTCCTTTTCAGAGGCGTATCAGGTCCATCCCTACCGCCGGCCCATTCTTGGAAGCATGGAGAGCGTGTCCGCCCTGAACCAGACTCAATGCCTCGATTTCTTCCAAGGTTGGTATGCCCCGGACAACCTGACAGTCGTGGCAGCGGGAGACTTCGAAGCCCGTGCCCTGGTGGATGAAATCGAAGCGGCCTTTTCCGGCGCCCGACCCGCCGGCGCCATACGAGAACGGGCCGCCGAACCGGCCCACCATGGAATGCACTGCCGAGTCGAGAGGCGTGATTTCGAGCACCAACGGATCGAACTCTGCTATCCGGCCTGCTCATTCAGCCATCAGGATTCAACCTACCTCGACCTTCTCGCCTTCCTGCTTGGCGANTGCGAATCGAGCCGACTGGTCCGGGACATCCGCAATACGGGTCTCGCCGAGAGGGTCCACGCNTCNTCCTACACGCCCTTCGAGCGCGGACTCTTCTGCGTCGAACTCGAAACCGATGAAGCCCGCTCTCGCCAAGCCGTCGAAGTGATTTCCCAGCAGATCGAAAGGCTTCGGATCGAACCGGTCTCCGACTCAGAACTGGAACGAGCCCGGACGAACTTTCTGGCCAGTGAACACTTTGAACGCGAAACCGTATCTGGAATGGCCAACAAGCTGGGGAACTTCGAAGTCATCGGCGATGGCTGGGAGAGCGAAGCCCGNTATCTGGACACGGTTCACAAAGCCACCCCCGAAGANCTGCTGCGGGTCGCCCAGCTCTACCTCGACTCNGGAGAACTGACGGCCACGGCTCTCGTCCCGGACAAGCCCAGCGAAACCCTCAATGCCGANCGGCTTTCCCAGGCCATCCAGAGTGGCGTGGACATCGCGCGAAAACAGNAAGCCACTGCGCCNGCCCAGAAACCCGCAGCCCCGAAAACCCGGCCGGCAGATCTCCAGTCCACCCGTGCGGTGAACGCGTCCAAAGACGACGAGATCCACAGCTACACGCTGCCNGAAGGCGCNACTCTCTATGTCGCCCCGCGACATACGCTCCCCATCGTGGCGGCCCGCATCGCGTTTCTTGGAGGCTCCCTGGCTGAATCTCCGCAAAAAGCCGGACTGACGAGCTTCATGGCCTCCATGTGGACCCGAGGAACACTTTCCCACCCCTCGGCGCCCTCTTTCGCCAGCGCCACAGAAGACCTGGCTGCCGATATCAGTGGCTTCTCGGGGCGAAGCAGCGAGGGACTGTCTCTTGAAGTCACTCGGGAGAACTGGCTTNCCGGGCTGAACCTNATGACCGAAGTCTTGAACGAGCCTCTTTTTGATGCGGAAGAATTCGCCACCGAGCGCAGGGAAACCCTCGCCGCCATCGAAAGGCGCGAAGATCAACTCGCCCATCAGGCCTTCNTNCTNTTCGCCCGCAACCACTACCAGCAGCACCCTTACCGACTCCCCCTCCTGGGCGAACGCGAGTCCGTCGAGAGCTTCACCGTGGAGGACATCCGCAATCACCACAACCGGCTGATCCGTTCCCCGAACCTGGTGATGGCCGTCGCGGGCGATGTCGACCCCGACGAAACCGCNGAGCTCGTCACTTCCCGCCTGGCTTCTCTGCCCGGCGCTCCCTTTGAAAGACCCGCCCCGCCCGAAGAACCGGCCCCCGAGAGCATTCGGGAAGCCATCGGCCGCAAGGACCGGGCCCAGGCTCATCTGGTCATGGGCTTCCGAGGACTCACGGTCAACGATCCGGACCGGTTTGCCCTTGAACTCATCGCCCAACTCCTGGCTGGTCAGGGCGGACGGCTCTTCCTCGAACTGCGGGATCGACGAAGCCTGGCCTACACGGTGAGTGCCAGCAACATGGAGGGACTCGCGCCCGGTTTCTTTTCCATCTACATCGCGACGGCTCCCGAAAAGGTCGAAGAAGCGAAGTCGGGAATCCTTGAAGAATTGGAGGCGCTTTTGCAAACAGCGCCGGGACACGACGAAATCAATCAAACCAAACAGAATCTGATCGGCAATTTCACCATCGGACAACAACGCTGTGCGGCTCGAGCTGGACACATCGCACTCGACAGTCTCTACGGACTCGGACCGGCCGCGTATCGGGAGTATGCGGAACAGATCCGGTCCCTGACCCAGGATGACATCCTGCGGGTTGCCCGTCGTATCATCCGACTCGATGCCTATACGCTCGCCTTGATGGCCCCCTGAGCCGGGCCCACATCGACTGAAGGAGAACCTGTCCATGGAAGAAAAACGAGGACTTCACCGATCCCATGACTCGGTCATCGCAGGCGTTTGCGGTGGCATCGCTGATTTCCTTGGCTGGTCGCCCACCTGGGTCCGCATCCTCTACGTGCTGGTCTCGGTGCTCAGTGCCGCGTTTCCTGGGATCCTGGTCTACCTGGCACTCTGGCTCTTGATGCCCTCGGCCGACGCCTGATCGCCATCGCCCGGCTTCGGTGACACGGCTGCGCCCTGGGTCCGAGGGTCCGCCCCACCCCGATGCAGGCCGGTTTCCGGGTCGACCACGATGGCCTCCGCGGCCGACCATGTTCGCGTGGATACGTCCACCTGATGGCCCATCTTCCGCAGCGCTTCCACGACCTCNGGCGGCGTTTCCGGTTCCACTCTGAGTTTGTCTGGAATCCACTGGTGGTGATAGCGGGAAGCCGCCACCGAATCACNGACATCCATCTTCCAATCAATCACGTTCAGGATCGTCAGCAGTACGGTGCTGATGATACGAGGTCCTCCGGGACTCCCGGTGACCATGTAGGTCTGACCATCCTTCACGAGGATCGTGGGTGTCATGCTTGAAAGCGGACGCTTTCCCGGAGCCACTGCGTTCGCGCCCCGAGTGTCCACCAGCCCATAGGCATTCGGCGTATCGGGTGCGATGGAGAAATCGTCCATCTCGTTATTGAGGATGATCCCGGTTCCCGGCACCGTGATGCCCGANCCATAGGAGGTATTGATCGTCATGGTGATCGCCACGGCGTTTCCGTTGGCATCGGTCACAGACAAGTGCGCGGTCCCACTGTCATCCACTGCATGACCCGGGGCCACCACGACCTGGCTCTTCTCCGGATCGATCCGACTCCTCTGCTGTTCCGCATATTCCTTCGAAACAATTCTCTTGAGCGGAATCTCGACGAAATCGGGATCACCCATATACGCGGCGCGATCCGCAAAGGCCAGTTTCATGGCCTCGGTGACAAGATGGATATTGGCGGGCGACTGAGCGGACCCACCGGCCAGATCCATGCCTTCCAGGATATTCAACGCCTCGAGCAGGACCGCTCCGCCCGATGAGGGAGGGGGGAAGGAATAGACCTCGTATCCTCGATAGCGACCTTCCACAGCGGGTCTTACCTTGGGTCGATAGCTCTTCATGTCTTCGAGCGTCAGAATGCCGCCACGCTTCTTCACCTCGTCCACGATACTCTGGCCAATGGAACCTTCCGAGACGACCTCCGGGCCGTGCTTCGCAATGGCTCGAAGAGTCTTGGCCAGGTCGGGCTGGGCCAGTGTCTCGCCCACCTCCGCCAGGCCATCCTCGGCAGGCTGGAACTGGATCCGTACCGTCTCGGGAAACTCGTCTGCATCGAAATAGGCGCGCATGAAATTGATCCGGTCGGCCTGGAAACGCGACAAGGGGAAACCCTCGGCGAGACCAATGGCGGGCTCCAGCACCTGAGCCAGATCCATGCTTCCCCATCGCTTGAGCACATAGGCCATTCCCGTCGTAAAGGAAGGCACAGCCACGGCCAGAGGCCCTCGCCGTGAAGCCTTCTCGGGGACTCCGGCCTGGACATACATATCCCGACTCGCCGCTCCCGGCGCGGTTTCTCGCGCGTCCACTGCGAACACCGCACCCTCCTCGGTGCGCAAGAGCACGAAGGCGCCCCCACCCAGACCGGCCGAAAAGGGCTGCGTCACCGCCACCGCAAAGGCGGTGGCCACGGCTGCGTCCACCGCATTGCCGCCCTGTTCAAGAATCAAAGCCCCGGCCTGCGCGGCCTCCGCGGAGGAACTCACCACCACACCGGCCGGCGAGCCGTTTGGGACTTCCACCTCAAGAGCCCCGAGAGGAGCTGGCCCCCAAAGGAGCCCCAGAATGACTGGAAGGCAAAGAGGTCGAAACCGCCGCCGTGGGGCTGACAGCGGGTTTCCGCCAGAATCGGAAACGACGCCGATGCGCGGTCTCCACGGCCGGAGCGGCGGCCTGGCCGCAAGAGAGGTCCAGAAATCAGCAAGAGTCCGCATCATCCAGAAAAACTATCACACACCCTGCTCGATCCCCCCAAGCGAAGCCGAATGCCCCGCTTCGCGGCCCAGATCCCGGCTCGAAGCTCGCGGAAATGTATCGGCTGTGAATTCGGCTCGGGAAGGCTATGATCCGCGCCCTACGGACGGTGGCCCGGTAGCTCAGTTGGTAGAGCACTCGACTGAAAATTGAGGTGTCGGCGGTTCGAGCCCGCCCTGGGCCACCATCCCTCGCACCCTGGGATCGCGGGTGCGCCAACACCGACCACGCTGCCCTGATCCGCACCGTGATGGGTTCCTGGGCTGTCTTCCCAGGCCACGAGCACGAGTTGCTTGACGGAACTCGGCGCGTGTGAAACACTCCGGCCATGATCAAGACCGTGTCACATTCGGGACTTTGGTGGGCTTCTCTTCTTTGAAGAGGGGGTCCTGAAGTCCTGCGTGGTGACGCAGATGAATTCAAACAGGCCGCCTTCTCAGGCGGCCTTCGTTGTTTCGGGATCCGGTTTTCCCGACTGAGGATGGGCAACCTGGGCGCGGCCCTGGAGACATGAAGGCAAATCAATGGAAACCGATTTTTCCGACTCATCCGTCCGATACAAAACCCGTGGAGGTGTCCAGGTACATCTGGACACCGAAGAGGTCGCGGCCCGACAAGCCATCGAATCGCTGGCCGAAGCACTCGACACACGTCGCGGCGCCCTCCTTTCTTCGAGCTACGAATACCCGGGTCGCTATACACGCTGGGATCTCGGCTTCGTCGACCCGCCCGTGGTCTTCAGTGGAGCCGGCTCCGAGGCGAAGATCGAAGCCCTCAATGAACGAGGCTCCCTCCTGCTCAACCCCATCGCCAGATGCCTTCAGTCACAGCCAAACCTGGATGAGCTTGATTTCAGTGGAGACCGCATCACTTGCCGTATTGGGGAATCCACCGAACGCTTCCCGGAAGAAGAGCGGAGTAAACAGCCTTCCCTTTTTTCGATCGTGCGTGCCCTGATCGATCTCTTTGGCTCGGAAGACGATCCCCATCTGGGTCTATACGGTGCATTCGGTTATGACCTGGCTCTGCAGTTCGAACCCGTGAAGAAGCGTCTCAAACGCGACCCCTCCTCACGAGACCTCGTCCTCTACCTCCCGGACGAGATCCTGGTCGTCGATCATCGACGCGAAATGGCGACCCGGAGGATGTACCGCTTCGAAATCGACGGAGAAACCACAAAAGAGCGCCGCGGAGGGGGCGAGAGCCAGGAACTGGCCGGTCCCGCCGAAATCACCGGGGGCTCAGATCACAACCCTGGCGCCTACGCGGAGAATGTCCGGAGTGCGAGAGAAGCGTTTCGCCGGGGCGACCTCTTCGAAGTCGTGCTTTCCCAGACATTCCGAGAGCCGGCTGCCGCCACACCCTCCACGATCTTCCAGAGGCTTCAGCAACGAAACCCTTCCCCCTATGGTTTCCTGATCAACCTCGGCGAGGAAGAGCATCTTGTGGGCGCCTCTCCTGAGATGTACGTCCGCGTGGAAGGAGACCGGGTCGAAACCTGCCCCATCTCAGGCACCATTCCCCGCGGCCAGAACGCCATCGAAGATGCGGAGCAGATCCGCACACTCATGAATTCGGAAAAAGACGAATCCGAACTCACCATGTGCACCGACGTGGATCGCAATGACAAATCCCGGATCTGCGAACCCGGCTCTGTGCGCGTCATCGGGCGAAGGCAGATCGAGTTGTACTCACGACTGATCCACACCGTGGACCATGTCGAAGGGCGTCTCCGAGAAGGCTTCGATGCATTGGATGCATTCCTGTGCCATGCGTGGGCGGTCACTGTCACCGGAGCGCCAAAACCCTGGGCCATGCAATTCGTGGAAGATCATGAGGAATCCGAAAGGCGATGGTACGGGGGAGCCGTGGGCTTCATTGGCTTTGATGGAAACATGAATACCGGGCTGACCCTCCGCACGACCCGCTTGCACCAGGGCGTCGCGGAAGTCAGAGCCGGAGCCACCCTGCTTTTCGACTCGGACCCGGAAGCCGAGGAACTCGAGACACGAGTCAAGGCTTCCGCTCTGCTGGATGCCATCTTGCACGCTCAAGTCGAAGCCCCTCTGCAAAATGATGAAATACCGCAGACCGGTGCGGGACGACGTGTCCTCTTGATCGATCACAAGGACTCGTTTGTGCACACCCTCGCCAATTACCTGCGGCAGACCGGTGCAGAGGTCATCACCTGGAGGTCCGGCTTCGAGTGGAAGGCCCTGGATGATCTCCAACCCGACCTCGTTGTCCTCTCCCCGGGACCCGGTAGCCCATCGGACTTTGATGTTTCGGGAACCCTGACCGCGTTGAATGAAAGGGGGCTGCCGGTATTCGGCGTCTGCCTCGGACTTCAAGGCATGGTCGAATACTGCGGGGGGACACTGGACCTCTTGCCTCTGCCCATGCATGGGAAGCCCTCCACGGTCTTCACCAGGGAGGGAAGCCTCTGGGAGAAGATCCCCGAGGACTTCCGGGCAGCTCGCTATCACTCTCTCTACGCTCGGCGTGAAACAATGCCGAAAGAACTGCGCGTGACAGCGGAAAGTGAAGATGGAATCGTGATGGCCATTGAGCACGAATCCCTGCCCATGGCCGCCGTGCAGTTCCATCCGGAATCGATCCTGACCCGGGGATCTCTTGGAGTCCGTTTGCTGGCGAACGTAATGGAACAACTCGTCCGAAAGCCGTAACGAAACCAAAGAGAAGGGGCGCCGCAGGATCTGCGACGCCCCTTCCTTGCTTCTTCTTGCGGCTTATCCAGACTGACCGGCTTCGCGAATCGCGTCGCCAGCAAGCCACTATCCGCAGGTGGTCTCCACCAGCAATCGAGCCACGGTGTAGGGATCGATATTGGAGCACGGGCGGCGATCTTCGAGATAGCCCTTCCCGTTTTCCTTGCACTGGAGCGGAATACGGATCGACGCACCACGATCCGACACGCCGTACTTGAAGTCCTTGTAGGAAGCGGTCTCATGAAGACCCGTCAAGCGATCCTCAAGGCCCGCTCCGTAGGCCGCGATGTGCTCTTCCACGTTCTTTCCGAGCTTCTCGCACGCCTCGATGATCACGTCGTAACCACCGTCTTCGCGCATGGCCTTCGTGGAGTAATTGGTATGGCAACCGGCACCATTCCAGTCTCCCTTCATCGGCTTGGGCTCGAGCGTGATCACCACACCGTACTTCTCGGCGATGCGGTGCAGGAGATAGCGAGCGACCTGCAGGTGATCACCCACTTCAAGCAGTCCGGCGGGCCCGATCTGGAACTCCCACTGACCCGGCATCACTTCCGCGTTGATGCCGGCAAGCATGAGATCCGCGTCCAGGCAGGCTTCAATGTGCTCTTCGGCAATTTCGCGACCGAAAATCCGGTCCGCACCCGCTCCGCAGTAGTACGGGCCCTGGGGAGCCGGATAGCCTCCGTCGGGGAAACCCGCCGGGTACCCTTCCAGGGTCATCATCGTGTATTCCTGCTCGATCCCGAAGAGGGGTTCCTGATCGGCATACTTCTCGGCAGTCGCCACGGCGGCCGCCCGGTTGTTGCTCTTGCTCGCCGTCCCGTCTGCGTTGTAGACCTCACAGAGAACGAGAATGTCACCGCCACCGCGCAACGGATCGGGGCAGGTGAACACGGGCTTCAGCACACAGTCCGAAGAGTGGCCTTCGGCCTGCTCCGTGGAAGAACCGTCAAAGCCCCAATCCGGGGGCGTGTCCCCTTCGGCCAGGATCTTCGTTTTGGATCGCAGATCGGGGGTGGGCTGGACGCCGTCCAGCCAGATGTATTCTGCCTTGATTGCCATGTCTTTCGTGTCCTTCTCTGGAAATCGCGTCAACGACGCGGGTTGGCTTTTTCTGGGGTTGGATTCTTGGGGGCCTCGGGCTCTACGTCTTGGCCACGAGGAGATCCAAAAGACCTTCCTCTACTTGTAAAACACCTGAACTCGAAACCTCTTTCACTCTGTCTTCCTATCCTGCTTGCAAGAAGTTCTCCACCCGGACATGTTTCCACCGCATGAATCCCTCAGATCCATCAACCGATCTCGGGATACTCGAGAATTCCGCGCGTGATCGTTCCAAGAGCTGTATCTGGGAATCGCTCACGAAGCAGGAGCGCGATGGTATCGCAAGGAGCGTGCCATTCGCAGCCCACTGAAAACGAACCTGCGCCGCTTGGCGAATCAAAAAGGACCCCGGTGCCCATGAGACAGGCACCCCTGCCTGCCCACTGAGCAGAACCTTACGATTTGGACCTCTCCGCCCTGTTTTCAGCGTCTTGAGACCCGATCCGACATCCGGGCATCGGAATTCCGGGACCTCAGCACCCCAGCCCCAGGCATCGACACGGCTCAGGGGAGCGACAACCCGGCCCCAGGAAAACAGGAGCCCGAGCGACCACCATCGACTCCCCCGGCAACGGCCAGAATCCCGAATCCGTCAGTGGTGGGAGTGGTGCCCCTCATGGCTTTGTCGGGCCGGCCCCATTCGCCGAACCTCCGCCTGGGTCGTGAGCTTTCGTTCTGGCTTGAAGTCCAGTTCGAACGTGACCTGGCCGCCTTCTTCCAAGCCCTTCGGTTCGAAGAGCATGAGGTGGGTTCCCTTTGGAGCCAGTACAAGCGTTTCTCCCGCCGGAATCGAAACCTCCTTCAATTCCTCCATGCTCGCCACCCCGTCCGACACAAGACTCTGATGGATCTCCACTCGATCGGCCTGAGGGCTCGTCGCCCCCACCAGGACTACAACCTCATCGGTGTCATTGTGGATCTTCATGAAGGCCGCTGCGACGGACTGCGGCGGAGGCAACATCACCCACGGATCCTCCACCGTGAGCTCACCCGCTTCCACGGACCATGCCCATACGAAGAAGATTGCGATGGCCGGAAATAAAACGCGCCTGGATCTCATGGTTGCTGACCTCCAATGAACTGGACTTTCGCAAGAACATCGATGAATTCATCCGGATCATGAGGGTCATCCAGCAGAGCAAGAAAACGACCCTGCTCATCAACCAGGAAGAGCTTCGAGGCGTGATTGACCAGATAGCCTTCCGTCTCGGTTTCATCCGGCGCCTCGAAATAGGCCCCGACGCCCAGTGCCAATTTCTGGAGCTCCACGTTGGATCCCGTCACACCCGTAAAGGAGGGGTCAAAGAACTGCATATACTCAGCCAACCGGGCCTCCGAGTCTCGTCCGGGATCCACCGAAACAAAAACCACATTCGGCATCGCCCCTTCCGCATCCGTGCTGGCATCGAAGGTCTTCTTGACGCGAGCCAGTTCTCCCAGAACGAAAGGACAGATATCCGGACACGACGTATAGCCGAAGAACAAGAGACTCCAGTCGCCCTGGAGTCGGTCGAGCCCGAAGGCTTCGCCTTGGTGATCCGTCAACGAAAATTCGGGCAAAGGGCGAGGGACAGGCATGATGCGCGCATGCTCTCCGGGGTCGGGGAGAGGCTCGGGCATCACCGCAATGGCTCGAATCACAAGTCCCACCACAGCCGCCACCAGCACCCCGAGAATCAGGAAAGTGACCTTGTCCGGGCCCTTTCGTGAAGCCGGGTCCGAGGCTCCGTCTTGATGCGGGTTCTGGTTGCTCATGGCCTTCTCTTCATAGAACGACGAGGGTCCTGGTCGGAAGGGCCTCGCGAGAGACAAAGGCCCTGGCCCCGATATCAAGTCTAGTGGATAGACCGGAAACATCCCATATCCAGCAGGATTCTCCAGCGATCCAAAGCCATGCAACCCGGAATATCCAGCAGGATTGCACTAGAATCCGTGAGGCCGCGGCAAAGGAGTCAGGCGAGTCATGCATTCCAAGAGCATGGAAAACCGGAAGTCACTCGTCATCGGCGGAGGCCAGGGGATCGGTCGGGCCGCCGCTCTGCTCCTGGCCCAGGCCGGATCCGACGTCGCCATTGTCGATACCGAAAGTGACCGGTTGGATTCCGTGGCCGCGGAGGTCCGCTCGCTCGGAGTCTCGTCGACTTCCATCGTGACTGATGTGACCTCGGACGAAGGGGCAAGAAGAGGCGTCGACCAGGCCTGGGCAGAACTCGGAGGCCTCGATTCCGTGGTCAACATTGTCGGGTCATCTTCCTGGGGCACCCTGCTCGAACTCGACGAAGAAACCTGGGAGCGGGATTTTTCCATCAACCTGAAGCATCACTGGTATGTCGCAAAAAACGCGGCTCGACGGTGGATCGAAGCGGAACAGACCGGAGCACTTTGTGTCGTTGGTTCCGTCTCCGGACTCTTCTCTGCAAACAATCACGGTGCCTACGGGGCAGCCAAAGCGGGGCTGCTCTCCCTGGTTCGCACGGCGGCCGAAGAATGGTGGCCGCACGATATCCGCGTCAACGCCGTGGTTCCGGGAACCGTCCTCACCCCGCGAATCGAAGCGGCCTGGCGCGATGGCAGCGTGCGTCAGCCGGATGCCGATGTTCTTGGAAGAATGGCCTTGCCTGAAGACATCGCCCAATCCATCTATTTTCTCGTGTCTGATATGTCCAGGCGCATCACCGGGCAATCCATCGTCGTGGACGGGGGTGCAACGACGAAGTTCCCCTTCTCGCTCAGCTGAAAGGATCCTCATTGGGGCACCCTGAATCGGCTAGAGTGGAGTGCCACCAGAACAGAAGGCCTTTGCATTGAGAGGGTTCTCGATGCAGACCCGCGAAAGACTGACTCGATGAGCAACCGACCCGGTCAACCCGAGCCCTTTCTCAGAGGCTGTGCCTGGCCTGCATCCGAGACCGTCCCCTACCCTCGCTGCGATCCCGGCCCGGAAGGAACCCGGCTCCCGGACGACACGCGCGCGGCGGCATCGTTGCCCGTCGGTGTTCGTTTCCAGTTTTCGGGAGAGCCCGAGAAACTGGAGGTCGAGTATGAAACCGAAACCTCTGATCTCGGCTATCGCGGAGCAGGAGCCGGTACCCATTTCGTCCTCTATCGTGGCTCGCGCCGCATCGATCAAGCGGAAGCCTCACTGGGAAGGGGCCGGGTTGAACTCTCCACGGGGAAGGGGCCGGAGACAGCCACTCTCTACCTGCCCGAAGGAATGCGTCCGCGCGTACTTTCCCTCCAAGGCCATGGCGCCGAGATCAAGCCTCCTGGAAACGAACCGCGATGGCTGTGTTACGGCGATTCCATCGCAGAAGGCTGGTGCGCAACGGAACCCGCTCAAGCCTGGCCCCATATCGTCGCCCGTGAACACGGACTCGATGTGATCAACCTCGGATACGCGGGCGCCGCACGGGGCGAAATCGCTTCGGCCCAGGAGATCGCCTCACGGCCCGCAAACCTGATTTCGATCAGCCACGGAACCAACTGCTGGAGCCGGACTCCGCATAGCGCGAGACTCTTCGCTGAATCCATTCGGGCCTTTCTTGAAGTTGTACGAACGGGCCACCCCGGGGTTCCTGTGGTGGCCATCTCGCCCATCCTCAGACCCGATGCCGAAGAATCCACCAACCTGTTGGGCGCCACGTTGGCGGATCTGAGGGAGGCCTTCGAAGTCGTCGTCCTCGACTCCATCGAAGCCGGCGACGAGAACCTGACTCTCGTCCGAGGTCGTGACCTGATCGACCCCGAACAACTTCCCGATGGAATTCATCCGGGAGACGAGGGTCATACCGAAATGGCCCGCGTCCTCGGCCCGATCCTCATGCGGGCCGCCCACCAAGGAGCAGAGCATGCATGATATCCAGAAGGCCTTCGATCTAAGCGGGCGTGCCGCGGTCGTCACCGGTGGAGCCAGTGGGATTGGCCAGGCCATCGCGGAGGTCCTCGCCAGCGCGGGAGCCCGGGTGGTGGTGGGCGATCTCAACGAAGAAGGAGCCGAGACGGTCGCCGCTGGAATCCGGGACTCCGGCGGCGAGGCGGTGGCTCAGTCCGTCGACATCGCAGATCCAGACCAGGTCGAGGCCCTGATACAAAGGGCCACGGTCGACTTTGGAGGCCTTCACGTCATGTGCAATGTGGCCGGAATCCCCTCGGATGGCCCCATCGCGGAAATCAGCGAAAGCGAATTCGATCGCGTGACGGGAGTCAACATCAAGGGGACGCTCTTTGGCTGCCAATCCGCCATGGCCGCCATGGAAGCCTCCGGCCAGGGCGGCAGCATCATCAACGTCGCATCGGGAGCCATCGATGCCGCCGTCGCCGGATACGGGCTCTATGCCCTGACGAAAGCGGCCGTCACCCAACTCAGCCAGACTCTCGCGGTGGAAGCCGGTCCGCTGGGCATCCGTGTCAATGTCATTGCACCCGGCGCCACCCTGACACAATTCACAGAGCGGCATCTGCAGAACCCCGACGGCACGGTCAATGAAGAGCGCTATGACACGTTCGTCAGTGCCATGAAGGACATGTCCCCCATCGGCGAAGTCGGCGAAGCCCTCGATCAGGCCTGGCTGGTTCTCTATCTCGCCTCCGATGCCTCCCGTTTCTGCACCGGTCAGATCTGGCGAGCCAACGGAGGGTCGACGATCCCTCGTTAGAAAGTGACCCATCCCATGCTTCAGTCACGAACACTCTGGGAGTTGATCGAACAGCGCGCCCAGATCACCCCGGATCATCTTTTCGCAGTGGACGAGAAGGAAAGGTCCCTCGACTTCAAGGCCTACTATACGGAGTGCCTTCACTGCGCGGCAGGACTGGCGGAGCGCGGTATTTCCGCAGGCAGTCGGGTCTCCTGGGTTCTTCCGACCTGCCTGGAATCTCTCGTCCTGGCTGGAGCCCTCGCGCGACTGGGTGCAAGACAAAACCCGATCCTCCCGATCTACAGGGAGCGCGAGATCCGCTTCATCACGAACCAATCGGAGTGCGAACTCTTGATCGTGCCTACGGAGTTTCGTGGCTTCGACTATGCGAGCATGGCACGCGATCTGGCTTCCGAAACTGGATCCCTGCAAAGCCTGGTCCTCGATCCCCGACTGCCCATGGGCGATCCCTCCTTGTTGCCCGATTTCCACCTGAGTGCAGAGCCGTCCATCGAAAACGAATCCGCATCGCCTGACCCCACATGGCTCTTCTACACATCGGGCACCACAGCCGATCCAAAAGGAGCCCTTCACTCCGACCCGAGCCTGCTCGCCTATTCCCGGGGCATGGCCGACTGCCTCTGCCTCGATGAGACCGACCGCATCGCGCTCGTCTTTCCCGTCACCCATATCGGGGGAGCCGGCTGGCTCATGGCCGGACTCATGGCCGGAGCCGCCCAGATCTGCGTCGCCGTCTTCGACCCCGACGAGACGCCCGCTCTCCTGGCCCGGCATGGCGTCACCCAGGCCGCGGCCGGCACTGCGTTTCACCAGGCCTACCTTGCAGCGCAACGAAAACAGGAAGGCGACCTTCTCTTTCCCGGCGTCCGTGCCTTTCCGGGCGGAGGTGCCCCCAAGCCGCCGCAATTGCATTTGGATCTCAAACAGGAAATGGGGGGAGCGGGAATCGTATCCGGCTACGGACTCACCGAATGTCCGACCTGCACCATGAATCGGGTGGACGATACCGACGAGAAGCTCGCCCACACCGAGGGACGGGCCAATCCGCCAGCAGCAAGGATCCGGGTGATGAGACCGGATGGAAGAGAAGCGAAGCCAGGTGAAGAGGGTGAAATCCGGGCACAGGGGCCTCAACTCTTCCAGGGCTACCTGGATACAGCTCTCATGGAGGACGCTTTTGATGAGGACGGGTACTTCCGCACAGGCGATATTGGCGTGCTCGACAAGGATGGTTTCCTCACCATCACCGGTCGACTCAAGGATGTCATCGTCCGCAAAGGCGAGAACATCAGCGCCAAGGAGATTGAAGACCTGCTCCACGAGCATCCCCTGATCCGCGAAGCCGCCGTCATTGGCCTGCCCGACCCGAAAACGGGAGAACGCGCGTGTGCCGTGGTGGCCATGGCCGAGGGAGCAGAAGCCATGAGCCTTTCTGAGGCAGCCGAGTTCCTCCGCCAACACCAACTGATGACACAGAAGCTTCCCGAACAACTTGAGATCGTGGATGCGCTTCCTCGAAATGCCACGGGTAAGGTCCTCAAACATGAGCTGCGCAAACGCTTGCTGCCCGAGCCGGACCTCTAGCCTTCAGCCTTCCAGGGCCCACTCCAGGTCGAACTCACCGATCAAGGGGCACTCGGGCGTCACTTCATCGGGAAGCAGATTGAGCCCATTGGGCGGCCCGGTCATGGGCTCCACGCAGATCGCATGCATGGGCTCGTTGTAGACCACCCAATGGCTCGCCTGGGAGACCAACCGGAGACGAAGAGCTCCGGGCCAGCGGATTTCAGGCACAGAAGCCAGATCGACAAAACAGTCGTCCCAGGGGCCCTGGGGAACAGCCACCTTCCTCCCCGTCGGAATATGATCTTCCCCCCTCTCGTACATCGCTCCGGCAGAGAAGGTGAGTTCGGCTGGATTGCCACGAGAAAGACGCCGTACGAACCAGGGGTGCCAGCCCAAGCTGGCGGGAAAACGCTCGCCCTCCGAATGGATTTCAAGTCGAAGACGGAGCGCACCCTCTTCCAGTTTGAACTCCTGGACGGCTCGACCTGCAAAAGGCCAGTCCGGCCCCAGGTCCGCAACAGCACGAGACTCCCCATCCCTTTCCCAGACTTGACGGCAGACGGTCCCGTGGATTGCATGGGGCGGAAGAGAGAGAGGCAACTGGAAGACCGCGCCCTCATGTTCGAAGCGACCGCCCCTCAAACGACCCGCCCAGGGCGCCATGGGATAACAACCCCAATCCAGGGTGTCTTCGGCTGAACCCACGATGAGTTCCATCTCGTCAATGCAGAGCGACGAAATCCGTCCGCCCTGGGCCAGATCGATCTCGACTCTGACGGAGTCGTTCTCAAGAAACATTCCGGGGCCCTCCTCGAAGCCGCATCCCATCGACGCGGAGCGGCGATTCTGGAAGGCACTCATCAACCGGATGAAGGATCCCGCGATTTCCGTACCATGAAGGGAGGCCAGGGCTCTGGCCCTGTTCAAGAACCGGACATCCCACACGCCGGTCAAGAATCTGGAAATCCCGCTTCACCCAGGAGATCATACCATGGACGATGCACTCGACGTAACCGATCGCCCCATTGGACGCCTCGACTATCGGTCCGCCAATCCCTTTGAAGTCCATCATCTGGTTCATGGGATTGAGGAAGCTTCAACGCAAGACGTCTTCGGCTGGCTCCTGATGCCGGAAGAGCCCGCACGAACCCCACTTCCGTGCATCATCGCCTTGCACGGAAGCCTCGGCTGGCGCGGACACCATCATGAACACATTGCGCGCTGGCTGGAAGCCGGGTTTGCCGTTTTCCGGGTCCACAGCTTCGAGTCCAGACAGGTCCAGAGCATTGTCACAGACCAGATGAGCGTCACCCATGCCATGCTGACCTGTGACGCCTTCCAGGCACTTCGATTCCTGTCCCGACACCCCCTGATCGACGCCACCCGGATTGGCGTGACCGGGTGGAGCCTGGGCGGAACCGTCTCCTTGTATTCCGCCTGGCTTCCCATCGCTGAAGCGCTCGCCCCCGATGGAGAACGCTTCGCCGCCCACCTCCCCTTCTATCCCGGCGCACACCTCCGCATGGAGGAGCCACGCTGGAGCCAGGCCCCCATACGGGTGCTTCATGGGGAGCAGGACGACTACACACCCGTCTCCTTCGTCGAAGGTCTGGCCGAAGCCATCCGGCCGCAGGGTGCCCAGATCGAAATCACCGCCTACCCCGGTGCCCATCACTCCTTCGACGCGGTGGAGAGCCTGACATGGCTTCCGGACGCCATCCGGCTGGGACGAAGCGTAGTGGAAATCGATATCCAGGGAGATATGTGGAGCGTCTCTCCCAGCGGACGGAGGCACCCCATGAACGAAGCCAAGGATCGGAAAGCGGCCTTTCGTGCGGCCAGCAACGTCGGAGCCCACATCGGAGGCCAGTGGGAAGCGCGGCGACGCTCTTTTGCCGATGCAACCGGATTCTTCCAGACCTCTCTTCGGTAAAGGCTGCCTGCCCCGAAGAACCGGGAAACAAGACGGATGTCATTGGCGATGGGGCACCCAGAAGGTAGTCTTGAACCACTGGCTCTCGTGAACGAGACAGTGCTTCCCTCATCATCATGAAACTCTTTAGGAAAGGACGTAATGGCAATCCAGGTTGGCGAAAAAATCCCGAACGTAACCATCAAGACAAGTGGAATGCAGGACATCTCCACAGGTGATCTGTGTGCAGGAAAGAAAGTCGTCATCTTCTCTGTACCCGGTGCCTTCACACCCACCTGCTCCGAGCAACATTTTCCAGGGTTCATCCGTCACGCCGCCGACATCAAGTCCAAGGGCGTTGATGTCATCGCCTGCATGTCCGTCAACGACTCCTTTGTCATGGACGCCTGGGCGAAAGACCGGGGCGCAGGAGACGACATCACATTGTTGGCCGATGGAAACGCTGAATTCGCAAAGGCCCTGGGTCTTGAAATGGACGGAACCGGAATCGGATTCGGCACTCGAGCTCAACGCTTCGCATTGGTCATCGATGACGGGACCGTCTCTCATGTGGCCGTCGAAGAGCCCATGCAATTCGATGTCAGCAGTGCCGAGAAGGTGCTCGAAGCCCTCTGATCCAGGCTCAGTCAGTCCTTCCACTTCCAAAGACCCAGAAAAACCATTCCCGGCCATCTCACCCTATGGGCAAGGTGGCCGGGAGGGTGCATTGAAGTCTTTTCCGAGAGGCCGTCATGAAAATCAAATCCGTTCTGCTGTTGGGAATTCTCGTCATCCTCCTGGGCGCAGGTGGCGCGATCTACTACGTCTACTCCAATCTCAACGAAATCGTACGGACCGCCATCGAGGAATACGGGTCGGACGCACTCGGAGCTTCCGTCACAGTGGAAGAGGTATCCATTTCCCTCACCGAGGGAAAAGGCCAGATCACGGGTTTCAGGATTGCAGAGCCCAGAGGATTCGGCTCCGGTAGCGCCGTCTCGCTGGGAGAGATCGAGCTGGGTATCAATCTGGCTTCGATCCAGAAGCGCGATCCCCTGGTGATCGATCTGATCCGCGTCGATGCACCCGCAGTCAACTACGTGGTCAATGCCAAGGGCGAAAGTAATCTGACCGCACTCCAGAAGAACATGGAGGGCTACACAGCCTCGGGCGGAAGCACCGACAAGAACCCGCCCAAGGAGGGTGGCGAAGCCATTCGGATTGCGATCAGGAAACTGTCCGTTGAAAATGGACAGATCACAGCTGATCTGTCCGCAATGGGTCTTTCCGAGCAAAAAGCCACTCTTCCGGCCATCCATGCAAGCGATCTTGGCGGCAAACAAGGTGCCCTTCCCGCCCAAATCGCCGTAAGCCTCGGCGAGAAGCTCGTGGCCGATGTACTCGTCGCGGTAGGACGATCCCAGATCGCACCTCAGGTCAACCGGCTCCTCAATGAAGCCGTCGGCGAAGAAACGAGTCGGAATATCCAGGGGCTCTTCAAGGGCTTGATGCAGAACCAGAAATAGGAACAGCGAAGAAGTCCAGAATCCGTCCGCAATCGGACTCACGGGATGCGAGGTCACCGCGTGACATCACCCGACGAAAACGAGGCACTTCGAATTCTCCGCGCAGAGTCCGATATCAAACGGGTTCTCATCGCCTACGCGTCCACGGTGGATAGCCGGCATTGGCCGGACCTGGGCCTGGTCTTCACAGAGTCCGCCCGGGCCGTTTACGGCTCTGACCCCGCCTTTCAATTCACCTGTGAGGGAATCGGAGAAATTGCCGATATGTGCCGGGCCAACCTCGATGGCTGCGGCCCCACACAGCATCTCATCACCAATTTCCGCATCGATATCGACGGGGGCACCGCCAGGAGCGTCTGCTCCGTTCAGGCCGGGCTTTTCGGCCAGGGTGAGGCCAGCCACAAGCGATACGAAATGTGGGGCGAATACAGGGACCACTGGCGTGAAGAAACCAATGGCTGGCGCATCACCGAAAGGGTCCTGCATGTCGTCCACGAGTTTGGCGACCGGGATCAGGTTCTTGGCCCGTAACAGCGAACCCTGGAGTTCGAGCGGAACCGCTCGACGTTGATGGAATCGATTCGCAGAACCTGGATCAGGGACCCACTGGCCCGTCCGAGGAACCGACGGCTCCAAATCCCGCTTCCTCCAGAATCATGCGGGCTCGGGGACTCTTCAGGTAGGAGACAAGGGCCCTCTCCTGCTCGGTAGGAAGATCCGTGCCCACGCGAGTCGCGGAGTAGACGATGCGAGGCTGGTCCTGCGAAGCAATTTCATAGGCAATCTCCACCTTGTCCGAGCGGACCGCATCGCTTTCATAGACGAAAGCGATGTCCGCATGCCCGTTCTCAACTGCGGCCAGGGTGGCCTGCGCATGCTCCGTAACCATCGCCTTGGATTCCACCGACTCCGCAAGGCCACCCGCCCGAAGCCACATCCGGGCATAGCGACCCAGGGGCACCGATGGCGGAGGAAGCGCCACCCGCTGGATCTCGGTGGAAGCCAGATCCGAGGGAACATGCACCGAAAGTTCCGATCCCTTCTCTTTCACCAGAGCCAGGCGATTCGATGCAATCGGGAAGGGTTCATCTTTCACGACAAGAGAGCGATCCACGAGATACGCCACCCATTCCGGATCGGCGGAAAGGAATACGGCGATGGGCGCACCAAACTCGATCTGACGCGCGATCGAATTCGAGGCACCGAAAACGACTCGGACTCCGGTCTCGGGGTGGTCGAGCTGGAAATCATCGACCATTGCCTGGATGGGCTCTCGAAGACTCGCCGCAGCTCCGAGAACAACCTCTTCAGAAAGCGCGATGGAGGCGACCGGAAGAGATAACCAGAACGTCAGAAAGGAGATCCAGGCTCGCCCCCTGACCCGCGTCACAAAGCCCGGCGGAAAACCAGATGACTTGCCTCTACAGGCAGGAAAAGCCGCGAGCAGGCGCATCAATGTCGACCTCCACCCCGAGCTCAACGCGTCAATGAGCGCCTTCCACCACAGCCGGCTCGGCGGAAAATTCGCTCATGGCCCGGGACACACGTTCCTCCAGGCTGGCCGCATGGAGACCCTGATCATCGACCCACTTCAGACGGGGCAGGAGACCCGTCCCGCTGGCCACCTGGATGGCGAGTCCGGGACGCGCGTTGATCTCCAGAATCAGGGGCCCTCGGCTCTTGTCGAGAACAATGTCGACTCCGATATATCCCATTTCCGTCATGTCGGTACACGAAGCCGAAAGACGCAAGAGTTCAAGCCACCGAGGAACCTGGAGTTCTCCAAAATGACTTTCTGTATCCGGATGCCTTTCGATGGGCAGTCCGTGCTGAACGGCCTGGAGCGCTCGACCCGTCGCAATATCCAGCCCCACACCCACCGCACCCTGGTGCAGGTTGGCTTTGCCATCCGACGCGCGGGTGGAAAGGCGCATCATGGCCATGACGGGCACCCCCCTGTAGACCACCACGCGGATATCGGGCACGCCTTCCACACTGTAGTCGCTGAACGCGTCCGAAAATTCCACAAGGGCTTCGATCATCGCCACATCAGGCTTGCCACCCAGGCTGTAGAGACCACTCAAGGTATTGGACACATGACGCTCCATGGCCTTTGCGTCCACCACCTCACCGCTGGGCTTCAGGAACTCGTCGCCCTTGCGATCGGAGATGACCAGGACCCCCTTCCCTGCGCTGCCGTGGGTAGGCTTGATGACGAAACCGGAATACCCGGAAAGCCTCTCCTGAAGACCGGAAACCTCGCCTTGGGATCGGATGACACCGTAGAGTTCAGGAACGGCAATCCCCGCCTTTTCTGCCAGGAGCTTGGTCTGCAGTTTGTCGTCAACACGGGGGTAGAACTTTCGCGGATTATGAACGGAAATCAGCGAGACATTGCGGGCATTCATACCCAGGATTCCAGCAGCGCGGAGTGCGGAAGGACGGACGAATCGACTCATCACTCATGAACCATCGGAGCGAAGCGGCGCAACTCGGTCAGTCGGTAGCCGGTGTAGTGACCCAACATCAGCGTCACAGCCAGGACCACGAGAAGCAGTTCGGGAAAGGAAAACGTGAGATACTCCACCAGGGGGATGCTCATGGTCAGATAGACGAGAACGGCCACAGCCAGACTGCCTCCGCCTTGAACCAGGGCTTCCCTGGCGCCGTCTTCCTCCCATAGGACCGACATCCGTTCAATGGTCCACGCCATGATGATCATGGGAAAGAAGGTGACCGTCAGGCCCGCCTCTATGCCGAGTTTGTAACTGGCAATACTGACGCCAGCGAACAAGATGATGACCACGATCACCACAGCCGATATCCGTGGCACCAACAGAAGATTCAGCCGCGATAGATAGGCCCTGATCACCAGGCCGATCCCGACCACTACGATGAACATGATCAAGCCCGAAAGAAGTTCGGTCTGCTTGAAAGCCAGGGCAATCAAGATCGGCATGAAGGTGCCCGAAGTCCGGACCCCCACCACGCTCCTCATCAAGACCACCACAAGTGTTCCTATAGGCACGAGCAGGAGCAACTTGAAGATGTTCTGTTGATTGATGGGAAGCGTGTAGATCGAGAAGTCGACCAGGGTCGCTTTCTCTTCCTCTCCCTTGAGGATGACCAGTCCCTGGGTGCCTCGAATTTCGCTCAGGGTCGAAAAGGTCACACGCGATCCATGACCACCGACCAGATCCAGAAGTGATTCGCCCCCTCTCTGCCAGAGGAGGAAACGATCCGGCAGCCCGGGCTCTCCTGTGTCCGGTGCAAAATCCTGCCACTGCCTTCCAGTCCACACCTCAACCAGGTCACTCAGCTTTTCCCTCCGGCGACCGTCTTCAAGGCTGATCCCTCTCGCAATCCTGGCAGGCGTTCCGGAAAGGTTGATCAGATCCACCGCCAAACGGGTTCGTGAATTGGCATCGCTGGATACACCCAGCAGGAAACGGACGTTCTCATCGGGGTTGGAAGCCGCTAGAGCCTGGATCAGGTTGGTTGCGAAGGCCACGGGGTCGGACGCTTTCTTCTTCAGACCCGATACCACATCCTTGGCCGCCGCCAGGTACGCGGGCTTGAGGTCGGGCTTGTCCGTCCCAGTCGGAGGAACCCGATCGATGGGCCGACTCGCTCCCTGGCCTTCGAAAGCCACCACCTGATAGTAGACAACCTGCTTGCCCTTCTTCCCCTCCCCCTTCCAGACCGCCCTGGGTCGATCGTCCGTTTCGACTCTCTTGAATTGATAGGCGGACGAGGCGGAGTATTGGTCGAGAATGCGCAGGGTTGAACTCGACTGAGGAAGGGCGAATGAAACCTCGACATCATCGCCATCCGACTCAAAGCTGATCCGCGCTTCGGCGGTCCAGGCTTGGGTCACCTCCCCGGGCAACAGGGGAAAGCCGAGCGAAAAATGCTTGTAGAGGGTCAAACCCAGACCCAGCACAATCAGGATCGTCACTACCGTCGCAAGTTGCAGACGTTCCGACATAGAGGAAATCTAGTCTCCAGAGACCTCGGGTCTCGGTGTAAGAGTCTTCTCCTTGTCCACATCGACCAGAGCCAGACCCTGTAGATAGCTTCTCCCGATCAGGACCGGAAAATCGTATCCGGCTCGATCAGCCAGCGTGAATTCACTGACACGATCGATGGGCCCCAGGACCACACGAAGAGAGACGACGAGCCTCCGCAAAGGCGCTTCGCCATGACGCTTGATGGAAGCCCGGCCTGTCACCGGCGTCGTGATCTCAACCGAACTCTTCTTGCCGTCGCGAAGCGGAAGCCTGAACTTCACCCACGGTTTCCCGTCCCGCTCGAACGGCGTGATGTCCTGAGCGTCGATGGACGAAGTCCGAGCCCCTGTATCGATACGGGCCTCAAGAAGAGCGCCCTCCGGCTCGACCTGCACTCGCTCGACTCCTCCGACCACGAGCAGGTTGTCCTTGTAGAGAGTTGGCGGACAATCGTCTGACTGCAAGGCCCCATCCTCACTTCCCTTTTCTTCTCCCAGACCCCGGAGTTGGGCACAGGAAAAAAGGAGGGCAAGAAGCATCATCATCGCAACACCGGTCCATCTTGATCCTCTCTGTATCATTTCCCACCTACCTCCTGGGCCTCAGCCCTCTTCACCTTCTCTTACGGGTCCAGATCAAATCACTTCAAGCTCAGGACCCTGACCGGACCTTGCCGGCCTTTCCGTGAGCATAACGAATGCACGCGGCCCGCTTCACCTCACGCTACTGGACGAATCCCCGGTGTCCGAAAGGCCCAGATAGTCCGTCATCAGACCAAAGAGTTGAGGTTGAGTCAGCATGCCCGGCACCCGACCCCGGCCCACCCCATTGGCGAGAAGCGGGACCTGAACGCCTGTATGCTCCTCAGCAAAAAAATCATTGGTGGCGTAATTGACCGCAATGTTCGATCCGTCTGCTCCCTTGAGCCGAACCATGTGTCCCGGGGTGTACACAGCAATGCCAGTCCGCGCAAAGAGACTCTCATCCGGAATCAATTGGGCCGCATGACCGTGATCCGCAGTCACCAGGATCAGGGTATCGGGATGCGTTTTCGCAAAAGCAAGTGCACTGTCCAAGGCTTGATCCAATTGCTGAACCTCACCCACCGATCCACAAGCCTTTCTTTCATGAGACTGCTTGTCGATGGAAGCCGACTCGACCATCAAGAAGAAGCCCTTTTCATTGCCATCCGAAAGAAGGTCGAGAGCCACATCGGTCATCTCCTTCAGGGAAGGTGTGTCCCCGAACTCAGGATTGAGTTCACACTCCATGGGCTCAGGCAGTTCCACCGTACCGAAAAACCAGTGAATGCGATTGAGCAGGCTGGGCTTCGGAGTCTCCGCTTCGCGATCATCCTCTCCGCGGAGTCTTACAGGAAGCGTGCTCTCCCCGAAAAGGCCCATCACCCTCCTGCCTTCCGGAATGTTCTTCAACTCTTCCCTGGAGGTCACTACATGAAAACCATTTTTTTCAGCTTGCTCGAGAACCGTCATCTCCCCCGTTTCCGTCATCGGAGCAAAGTGTTGAGCCCCTCCTCCCATGACGACTTCCAGGTCTGAAACAGAGATCTGCTCCGAGATGGAACCCGGCCCGCCGTTGGCCATCATGTCGGCTTTGCACCCTTCCATTTCCATCCCCGCGAACTCCAGGGTCGACATGGAAGAAGGATCTTCGCAAAAGCGCATGCTGATATGGGAAACGAAAGCAGCCGGAGTCGCGTCCGTGATACTCGAGGTTGCGATCAATCCGGTTCTCATTCCCGCGGCTTCGGCCAGTTCGACAATGGTCTCGAGATCCTGATCGGTTGAAGCCGTGGTCGCGATCCGCCCGCGACTGGTAATTCCGCCGGTCGACATGGAGGTCGCACTATTGGCTGAATCCGCCACATAGACTGACTTCCCGGGGTCTTCATCCGAAACCGTGAGGACCTGGACGGCGGAACGAACCGGAAGGTCATCGAGGCTGAGACGCCCTTGCGCACCCACCAGGTAGTTGCGTGCAATGGTGATCTGATGATCATCCATGCCATCCCCGATGATGAGGATCACATTTCGAGGCGACGTAGCTGACCCGAGTTGCCCCTTCGGTTCCTCCTTGGCTTCCGCGGCCTGGGCCAGGGGCCCCACCAGAAGGAGAAGCAGGAAGACACACACAGGAAAAAGGAAACGATCGATGGGATGAAACATGGAACCCTCACCTCCGGCTATGCTGCCAAATAGCTGCGCGGTGAATAGTACACAAGAGGCCCGTCCAGGACTTCGCCCGGAGCGCCCACTCCGTCCAGATAGGACGATCCGACCCGATTCCGCCCAGACCTTCCGAGTCCATGGATTCCACTTCGCTATCCTTTCGCCAAGACCGGTTCCCACCGTGGATCAGACTGATCAAGGAATACACAGGATGCTTTGTTCAACTTCAGGGTCCACGAGTCACGAAAAGCCTCGCCAGCGGCTCAATCCGGTCACATGCCGATCGTCACGGCCGCGAAAAGGAAAGGAGATCCTCTTGATCCCTTTCTTGATGGCGTTCCTCGGTGGCATGGGCTTGGCCGGGCCGGCCTTGAGCGACACCGCTCCTGGAAAATCCGCCCGCTCACGCCTACTCGGCGAATGGAGTCTGACTCTCCCCCTTGGAGACGCTCTCGGAAATCCCGAACTGGTGATCTACGAGAAACGCAACCAATTGAAAGGCTGGATGAAAGGGCCCAGAGGAAAGATGCGTCTCAAGAAGGTCGAGGCGAAGGGAGATCAGTTCACCTTCTCCCAGGTGATCCCGATGGGAGCCAAGGAAATCAAGCTGACCTTCGAAGGCACGATCCGGGATGACCGCATGCAGGGAGTCATCAAAAGCAAGGAGTTCCCCAAGCTCCCCTTCAAGGGCGTCCGGAACCCCCCACAGGACTGAAGCGGCGGAGTCAGTCCGATGCCCGTATCTGTGCTCCCACNACTTCGACTTCGGCCATGACCCGGAGCAGGTTTTCACCAAGCACCTTCCGAACGGTGTCGGGAGAATGTCCGCGCTCAAGAAGTCCCTCGGTGAGAGCCGGTAGATCCGTCACATCTTCCATGCCCACCGGCATGCTGGGAACACCGTCCCAGTCAGCCCCGATGCCCACGTGATCAGGTCCAGCCACGGCGACGGCATGATCGAAATGATCCAGCAGCACAGCCAGGGATGACTGGGGCAGAGGATGGCTCTGGAAGTGATCCCGGTAGGCTTTCGACCTGGCTTCGGGGTCCTCGTGGTCGCTCCTGANCTGGGCCAGGGTGTCACCCCACTGCTTGGTATACGCGGCGCTTTCTTCGATGACCCGCTCATCGATATAGCCAGGGAAGAAATTGATCATGATGACACCATTATTTCCGGCCAGAGCACGCAACATNTCATCGTCTACATTCCGGCGATGATCGGCCACGTGACGCACGGAGGAATGGGACGCGATCACCGGCGCTTTCGAGACCCGCAACACATCCCAGAATGTCTCATCCGACACATGCGAGACATCGACCATCATCCCCAGTCGGTTCATCTCACGCACCACCTCTTCACCAAAAGGAGAGAGCCCTCCGTGCAGCGGCTCCAGGTCCTGACTCGTGCCCGAAGAGTCCGCCCAGTCCGTATGAAAGGAATGGGTCAGTGTCATGTAGCGAACACCCAATCGGTGATAGGTCCGAAGAACAGCCAGGTCATTCTCGATGATATGACCCCCTTCGACCCCCATGAGGTTCGCCAATCGCCCGGCCGCCACATGTTCACGAATGTCACCGACGCTCATGGCCAGGCCCAACTGCTCCGGATTCCGCTCCACCAGCTGATGCACAGCATCAATCCGCTGAAGCGCTTCCTCGATGGCTTCTCCTTTCCGCTCCTTCTTCCCCATGTAGATGGACCAGAACTGGACATCCAGACCCCCTTCTTGAATGCGAGGCAGATCCATGTGGCCGTCGTCCAGCGCGTGACGAGAGAGGAAATCCCAATCCGGGTCTTCAAAACGGGGCGTCGTATCTGAATGGGTATCCACNACGATGGCCGATCTGTGGAGATCCTGGCCTGAATCCGCCGNTTCTCTTTCTCCACAAGCCAGGCCCGAAGTCAGGGCGATCCACCCGGAGAGGAAGAAGGCCTGGGCTCGAACTCCATGCCTTCCCATGCGATGGCTTCGCGGAGCCGGGGGCTGCATCTAGTCTNCCTGACCTTCCAGNTTGGACCAGATCTCCTCCGCCCAACCCTTGATGAGAAGAGCCTCNTCCCAACGATCGGTAATCTCGTAGCCATCCGCACCGGTAATGCCGTACGGCGGTGGGCCGAGTTCGCAAAGAAAGAGAAGGCGCTCATCGGGACCACTCCGCTGCCGCCACCACCGCATATTCAATTCCCACCAGCCTTTGAAGAGATCGACCCATTCTGCATGCTGCGGAAACTTGACCGGGACCTGTACCTGCTCGCGATTGGCCACTCGACCTTGCAGACAATCGGACCGNGCAATCAACCTTTCAAAAAGCGCCTGATTCTCTTCGGTCACNGGAAGTCGGATCTCACGATTGACCACATAGTGGGAAAGNTCGGCGCAGAGCCTCATCTCGGGAATCGCATCGATCAACTGCAGCGTAAAGAACATGTCATTGGTAATGCACTCCCGATGGGTCTCAAAAAGAATCGGCACACCGACGCTCCTCGATATGGCAAGCCATTCACGAATGATCGGAATTGCGCCTTCCACGGTCAGGGGAAACATCAAGCCGATGACATTGACAAAAGGGGCCTTCATCTCCTTGGCGAACTCGAGAAGAGGAACCATATCGTCGATNCTGCAGGGNAAGACATTCATCACACAGCCCAACTGATGCTTCTCGATCAGCGGACCGTACTCCCGATAGTGGTCAATATCCTCCACCATGGGATCAAGAGAAACGCCCTGATAACCCGCACTGGCGATCATCTCGAAGCGCTCTTCCGAAGTCCATTCCTTGCCATCTGGCCGACGCAATTCCATGGACCAGAGCGATTGATAGACATCAAGATGCTGCAATCGGATTCTCCTGTTGTTGAAGCCCTTCAGACAGGACGAGTCTAGCAGCGAGACAACGACCCGAGAATGCCCGCCCGTTGATCCATCACGCTTCCTGTTTGCAGCCGAAATCGATCGACGTCACACTNCATCGGGCNNAAACCGGANCAGGCNATGGNCACGAGTGACCCAAGCCAGCCGAACCCNGCCCGNAAANGAGGNATCGACCATGACTTCGCCGGATCATTTCACCGTGGGAATACTCCTCTTCGAAGATGCGGAAGAACTCGATTGGGCGGGTCCTTTCGAGGTCTTTGGCATGGCGTTCAAGGACTTTCCCAATCGTCACCTGGTCACCATCGCGGAATCAAGAGAACCCGTCACCTGCTACAACGGGCTTCGGGTCCTTCCCGACCATGACTTCTCGGATGCCCCGCCTCTCGACCTGATCCTCGTCCCTGGCGGCATGGGGACACGGACGCAGAAAGACAACAGGAAACTGGTCGACTGGCTGGCCCAGACGGCCCCCCGCTGCACCTGGGTCACCAGTGTCTGCACCGGTTCGCTTCTGCTCGGCGCAGCCGGTCAGATCGACCAGAAGAAGGTCACCACGCACTGGGGCTTCATTGACTCATTACGGAAGGCATTCCCCAACACGGAAGTGGTCAGCGACGCGCGCTTTGTCCGAGACGGACAGCTCGTGACTTCCGCCGGGGTCTCGGCCGGAATCGATATGTCACTGTGGCTACTCGGCGAAATCTGGGAAGTCGAATATGCCCGAACCACACAGCGGATGATGGAATACGACCCTGCTCCGCCCTATGCCGATTCACAGACCGGATAGAGGATCAAGCCCATCCCACCGGATACGCAATCAGCCCATGCGGCTTCCGGGAGAAAACTCACAGGGCATCCGCTTGATGCCGTTGATGAAGTTGGAGCGCAACGGCACTGCTGGACCCGTGACCTGGAGATCGGGCATCCGATCGAAGATCCGTCGGAACATGACTGAAATCTCCCGCCGGGCGAGATTCGCACCCAGGCAGTAATGGGGGCCGGGGCCACCAAAGCCCACGTGGTCATTGGGCGTGCGACCGACATCGAACGCGTAGGGATCGTCAAAGGTCGACTCGTCCCGGTTGCCGGATGAATACCAGAGCACGACTTTGTCACCCTTCTTCATTTCCTGTCCGGATAGAATCGTATCCTGGGTGCAGGTTCTTCTCATATGGATGACAGGCGAGGCCCAACGGATCAGTTCCTCTACCGCAGTCGGCATCAATCCGTCCACATCCTGCGCCCAGCGCTCACGTTGATCCGGATGGTCGCACAAAAGCTTCAAGCCATGGCTGATGACGTTTCTCGTTGTCTCGTTCCCAGCCACCACCAGCAAGATGAAGAAGGAAGCCAGCTCGCTGTCCGTCATGGCGCCATCTTCAAGGTCCGCGTTCATAAGCGCAGTCGTGAGGTCATCCTTTGGATTCTTGCGGCGGTCTTCAGCCATTTCACCCATGAGCCCGGCCAAGGCCGATCCCGCCTGAAGAGCGGCGACTTCCACATTCTCGAGTTCGGCCACGAACTCCGGATCGCCGAGACCCAGGATGATATTCGTCTGCTGGAGCACCATGGAGGCCTGACTCTCCGGGATTCCCATCATGTCGCAGATGATCTGGAGAGGAAGCGGGGCGGCCAGATCAGCCACCACATCGCATGAGCCTTTTTCGATGATCGCATCGATGACCGCATCCGCCCGTCGGTCGACATCCGCCTCTACCCGACCGAGGGCACGAGGGGTGAATCCGCGCGAAACGATGCGGCGCTGACGACCGTGACGCGGGTCGTCCATATTGATCATGCCACCGAAGAATTCAAGAAACGCCGGAGGCATATCCGCAATGGAAGTCGCGCCTTGCGCCGAACTGAAGACCTCAGGATTCCGACTGGCTTCGCGAATATCGGCATTGCGCGTAAGCGACCAAAAGCCGGGCCCCTTGGGAATGCCGCCGCCGTACTCGGGCTCCTGCATGAAAGGAATCGGTCTCTCCTGCCTGAGAGTCGAGAATGCGCCCTCTCTCTCTTCAAGGGGGAGCGTCCAGAATTCAAGGTCGGAAAGATCAATCTCATCGACTGAAAGAGTCTTACGAATTTGCATCGACTTGCCTCCGTGTTTCTACGGTAACATGCGAAGCCAAGTCGTCCAGTTCCGTGTACCCAGGAGAAGAAAATGATCGAATGGAGCGATTCACAAATCATGATCCGCGATGCGTTCCGACGCTTTGTCGAATCAGAGATTGTTCCCAACGTAGAAGAACTGGAGCACGGAAATACACCCCCGTACGAAATCCTGCGGAAGATGTACAACACCTTCGGCATGACCGAGATGGCCGCGGCGCGCTTCGATAGCCAGATCGCACGAGAAAAAAGCGGGGAAGGCAAGGCCAGCAGGAAAGAACCTCGCGATCCTGCAGCCGCCGCGGATCAAGCCGCCGCCCAACTGATTCCGATCATCGAACTCTGTCGCTACTGCCCCGGAATGGTCACCGCCATGGGAGTCAGCGTCGGGCTCGCCGCCGGAGCCATCCTCTCGAAAGGCACCACCGAGCAGAAGGAACGGTGGGCGCGGGAACTGCTGACCCTGGACAAGGTTGGAGCCTGGGCCATTACCGAACCGGGATCCGGATCAGACGCCTTTGGCGGAATGCGATCGTCGGCCCGCCGGGAAGGAGACGAGTTCGTTCTCAACGGATCCAAGACCTTCATCACCAACGGCCCGCACGCCGACACAACCATCTTCATCTGCAAGCTGGAAGAAGAAGGCGTCGACCTGCGAGACCGGAAGATCCTGAACTTCGTACTCGACCGGGGCATGCCCGGTTTCGAGCAGTCCCCTCCCCTGCGCAAGATGGGTATGCATTCATCGCCCACCGGCGAACTCTTCTTGAAGGACGTCCGCGTCGGAGCAGATCGCCTCCTCGGTGGCCTGGATTCACTCAACCGTTCTGGCGGGGGACGCGAAAGCGCCAAGGACACCTTCCAGACAGAACGATCCGGCGTGGCCTGCATGGCTCTGGGAATTGTGGAGCGCTGCCTCGAACTCTCGCTCGCCTATTCACGTGAGCGCGTACAGTTCGGTCGCCCCATCGGTGAATTCCAGCTGATCCAGGACAAGATCGCTCGCATGGAAGTCGCTCGGATGAACCTCCAGAACCTGGTGTTCCGTACGGTCGAACTGGCCGCCCAGGGCAAGAGCATGAGTTTCGCAGAAGCCTCGGCGATGAAGCTCTATTCGGCCCGAGCCGCCGTGGAAGTGGCCATGGAAGCCGTTCAGGTCCACGGCGGAAACGGCTACATGGCGGAATATGCGGTGGAGCAACTCGCCCGGGATTCGAAAGTCCTGCAGATCTATGCGGGAACCGACGAAATCCAGATCCGTGCCATCGCCAAGGATCTGCTCGCAAGCTGAGCTTGGCCAGGCAAAGGGAATCTCTCAGCACATCCGAGGAACAATGAGCGTACGTAAAGCCCGCTGGGTTCTCTTCCTTGTGTTTGTACTGACCATTCCGCTGCCACTCCTGGGACCTCTCTCCGTGTTTGCTCCGGCGGCTCGTTATGTGGTTCTCGCCTCGGTCACCGCCGCGGTGGCTCTTGCGGAGGGGGCTTCGGGGCCCGTTCCAATGATCTTCCTGCTTTTCGCACTGCACGCCGTGATCTATCTCGCGTTGGAATGGTTGTTCGCCTGGTGGATGGCGCGGGGGCTTTCACGCCTTTCGCCGATGGGCCAGCGATCTCTCGTCTTCGTGATCTGCGGAATACTGCTGATCGGTTCGATCTCGTTGAATCTATACCGAACTCCTTTTGGCACCCTGCCGAGTTCGAATCTCCTGGGTCTGTTCTCATGAAACAGGCTCTCTCCGTCCTGGTCTCGCTCCTCATCCTCACCGCAGTCACGCCGGTCAGATCGGAAACAAGCTTCAAGCGAACCGAAGCCCGCGAGCCCTGTCGCGAATACGACCCTCTTCGAAAACCCTTTTTCGGCGACACCCATGTCCATACGACTTTTTCGTTCGATGCATGGGGACAAGGAACTCTCACGGGACCTCGNGANGCCTACCGGTTTGCCAAAGGCGAAGCCATCGGGATGCANCCGTATTCNGNANANGGNGTCGCNTCCCGCTCCATNCAACTCCGNCGCCCNCTNGACTATGCNGTNGTCACNGACCACAGTGACCTTCTCGGCGAAACCCGGATCTGCCGGGAAGATGACCTTGAAGGCTCTGATTCGCTGATCTGTCGCGTGATGAGACGCTTTCCCAAACTCGGGTATGTCTTGATCAACGGGCATGTCTACAGCAGCGAAAACCCGGCGCGTTATTCCTTCTGCGGCCCGGATGGACAGGTCTGCCTCGACGCCGGAATGGACCCGTGGCTCGAAATCCAGGCCGCCGCCGAAGCCCACTATGACCGAAGCGCGGACTGTCGATTCACAAGCTTTGTGGGCTACGAATGGACCGGGATGCCAGGCAGCAACAACATCCACCGAAACGTCATCTTCCGGAATTCAAAAGCCCAGGACTACCCCACCACCTATATCGAAACGCCGACCCAGGAGGGGCTCTGGAGCGCACTGGACGAAGAATGCCTGAAGCAGGAAAACGGCTGCGACGTCCTCGCGATTCCCCACAACTCCAACGTGAGTGGCGGCCTTCTCTTCACGACCACCCGGTCCGATGGCACACCCCTGAGCCCAGAAGAAGCCCGGACCCGAAACCGCCTCGAAACGCTGGTCGAAGTCACGCAACACAAAGGCGACAGCGAGTGCCGGCCCGGCGCCGAAGACGAACTCTGTCTCTATGAAACACTCACCTACCCCCGAATGTCGGACATGGCCGGAGGCAGCATGATGCCGGAAGAGCTGCCTTCCAACATCTATGTCCGCGAAGTCCTCGGTGAAGGCCTGGTTCAAATGGCTGAGCTCGGCACGAACCCCTTCAAATTCGGATTGATCGGAGCCACCGACACCCACCTCGGCGCACCGGGTCTGGTGGATGAGGATCGCTTCCAGGGACATGCCGCCGGCACCGTGGACGCCCGCTTCGAAACCCCGAGCTATCCCGACCGACCGGACTTCAACCCGGGAGGACTCGGCGTATTCTGGGCCGAAGAGAACTCGCGGGACGCACTCTTCGCAGCCATGCGAAGAAGAGAGGCCTACGGGACCAGCGGACCCAGAATGACGGTTCGATTCTTCGGAGGCTGGGACTACCCGCTCGACCTCTGTCAGGATCCGGCCTTCGTGGAAACAGGATACACCGGAGGCGTACCCATGGGCGGAGATCTGCCCAAACACACCGAGAGCGCTGTCCCTCGCTTTGCCGTCTCGGCCCTGCGCGATCCCGGCGGCCAGGGCGCACCCAGCCATCCACTCGAAAGGATCCAGATCATCAAGGGGTGGCTCGAGAACGGAGAAGCCAAGGAGAAGGTCTACGACATCGCGGGGCAACCCAGCGCGGAAGAAAGCGTCAACCTGAGCACATGCACCGCCCAGTCACCGGGCAGTGATCAACTCTGTCAGGTCTGGCAGGATCCCGACTTCCATTCCGATCAACCGGCCTTCTACTATGCCCGTGTCCTGGAAGTGCCGAGTTGCCGATGGAATCAGTACGTCTGCAATGACCACGGCGTGGACTGCTCGGACCCCGACTCCGTCCCCGACAGCCT
Organism: Spirochaeta sp.; assembly: GCA_002691025.1. GTDB lineage: Bacteria > Myxococcota_A > UBA9160 > UBA9160 > UBA4427 > MED660. The sequence continues at coordinate 42,648 of NZGT01000080.1, forward strand.
GAGCCCCTGCTGCAATCCCGAAATTCCGACCACGATCCAGGAAAGAGCCTGGACCTCACCGATCTGGTACACCCCCGAGTCGAAAGAAGCGACCTCCCGCTCAGACGGTGCGAATCGCGCCCACTAGTCCTCGTCTGACTCCACCACGTCTCCGCCCGAAGAGATGGGTTCCGGCATGGGCTCGTTCTCACAGAAACCAGTCGCCGCCCAGGCGCCCTCTTCACAACGCATCATCGTCCCCCCCTGGCACATCTCGCTTCCGTGCGAGAAGACTTCACGGTTGTAGACGCAACCCTGCTCTTCCGCTGCAACGACAAACGGAATGGAAAGGGCAGAAACGAAAATGGCAAAGAACAGGATCGTCTTCGTGGCATGCATGAGAAGTGCCTCCTTGTCTTCCAGTGTACCAGCCTCGAAACCCGACGCCCGGGAAGCAATCCCCGGAACAAAGCGCGAGGGCCGTCGATCAACGTGACTCAACCGGAACCCCACGACGCCATAAGCGAACCGAATTGATCAGGAAGACATCATCGGCTTCCTTCAGCGCTCCGAGAGGCAATACGGCTTCCTCGACCTCTCCTTTTTCAAGCAGGAAGGCTCGAAATGTTCCCGGCAGAAGCCCACCGTCCTGCCTTGGAGTCCACTTCCGACCCCCGATCTCCAGGACCAGATTTCCCCAACACGCCTCTGTCAATTCATGTCGTTCATTCCAGAGGACGACGTCCTCTGCTTCGGGATGAAGAGCCAGAGCCCGATCATACACTGCCCGTCGGCTGGTCTTGTGTTGCAGAAAAGGATCCGAAGCATCCACTGGCTCGGTGGCGATCGCATAGGAAATCGTATCGCGGACCACAATGGACTCGGATTCGATCTTCACATCGCCTTTCGATCCGACCTCAAGCCGGACCTTCTTGCTCTCCGGTGTAAAACCCTGGGCTGCTTCCTCGAGCCGACCCCGCACTCCTTCGATATCCAGAAGCCGATGGAAGAACCGGGCCGAACCCGCCAGGCGATCCAGATGGGAGTCCAACAAGAAATAACCCGCATCCGGCTCCCAGAGCAGCGCCTCCAGGAGAGAGAAGTCGTCTTTCCTGTCCGACAAGGAATCTCCTCTTTGCGGCTTCTTGTTCTTGCCTGTTTCCGGATGGCCGTTTCGACACAAGGGTTCCGAACCCGACTTCAAACCCGATTCTTGAAAGCTACGCCAACTTCAATGCAACGGCGGTCTCTTCGAGAAACTGCATGACCCGGCCCTTGGCTTCACCGTCCGCACGAGGTCCCATGTCCTCGAAGCTGCGCATCAACACCAGACGGTGAACACCGAGATCCTCAAAGCGTTTCGCGGTATCCGGATCCACCGGACCCGGAGGCGTGATCGTGATTTCAAGAGCACCCAATTCCGCAGGACGTTCAACCTGGCTGGCCGCCTCTTCAAGGCTCTTGAGCGCCGCCTCGGTGGCGTCGGGATCGAGGAAGAAGCCGTACCAGCCATTGCCCTGGGCCACCGCTCTCTTGTGAGCCGCGGCCGACATCCCCCCCACATGAATGGGCGGATGTGGCTTCTGACGTGGGTGCGGATGCGATTGAATGCCCGAAAACTGCGTAAAGCGACCCTCAAAGGTCGGGCGCTCCTGCGTCCACAATGTCCGAATCACCTCGATGTGCTCCGTCATTCGAGCCCCTCGCTCCGCATAGGGAATCCCCAGCGTCTCGAACTCACGGGGCACATAGCCTGCACCCACACCAAAGAGAAGGCGTCCTCCAGAGAGAACATCCACGCCGGCCAATTCCTTGGCCAACACCACGGGATTGCGCTGTGGCAGGAGAACGATTCCAGAGCCGAGCTTCAGCGTACGCGTATGGGCCGCGGCAAAGCTCAGTGCGGCGATGGTATCCAGAAAAGGGGTTTCAGGCGGAACCGGAGACGGCGCTTCATGGGGGTCCATGAGAATCACGTGTTCCCCTGTCCAGACCGATTCGTAGCCCAACTGCTCAAGGGTCTGTACCAGGGCCGCCATGTTCTCGGGCTCACAAAAAGGACCCTGATTCAGGCCGAAATAACCGATCTCCATGTTCAATCACTCCTCGCTTGCGAACCCATTCGGGCCAGACGGATTTTTCGTGTGAAGAGAAGAGGATATCCACCCGGAATCGATGCGTCACCCTGAGAGGGACGGTCGGAATTCCACTCCTGAACCGTCTCCATGCTGTCCGAGAACAGCCCTCTACGAAGGATCAGAAAGCGGTCTCCCACTCTGGGCCACGAGGCAGAGCAGGCCTATGCTTGGCGGACCATCCAGGCCTTCCCTCGACAGGAGTGCAACCATGAGTCCCGAAACCCTGTTCATGTGGTTCAACAACGGTGTTCTTCCCGCCTGGCTTCTCCTTCTCTTTGCGCCTCGCTGGCGTTTCACACAGTCCATCGTGCAGACCTTCTGGATTCCCGGGATTCTCGGACTGGGTTACCTCCTGGCCATCATCAACGGGGCCGGGGAAGCCGCGGAAGGCGCAAGCTTCTCTTCACTCCCTGGCGTGATGCTGCTCTTCGCAAGCCCATGGGGTGCCTTGGCGGGCTGGATCCACTACCTGGCTTTTGATCTCTTCGTAGGCGCCTGGGAAGTGCGAGATGCTCAGCGAAGGAACATCCCCCATCTATGGGTCTGTTTCTGTCTTGTTTTCACATTGATGATGGGCCCGGTGGGGCTCCTTTTGTACGCGGGTCTCAGAGTCCTCTGGAACACCGGATTTTCCACCGAAGAAGCCGGGTCCCCGCAAACGGCCTGACGCGGCGCTCGCTCTGCATCCAACCTGTCCTGGGAGAACCTGAATGTCAGAATGCCCGCTTCACGACGTCGCCATTGTTGGCGTTTACAACACGCGTCAAGCCCGGCGTCTTTCCGACACCAATGAGGGCGAGATCCTGATGGAGTCCGTGCGGGGAGCCCTGGCGGATGCGGGGCTCGGCATGAAGGACGTGGATGGATCCAACATCACATCGAGCACCTGGGGACTCCTCTCTCGCCAAGGGGTGACCCTGCTCGGGGGACGGCCCTCCTGGACCGGTCTTGAGTACGGGATCGGGGCCGTTCTCGAAGCGGCGGCGGCCATCGCCACGGGGCAGTGTCACACAGCCGTGATCGCCACCGCCCAGGTGGGCGAATACACTGACCGAAGTTCCACCGCGCCGTGGACCCGACCCAGCAATGAATTCGTGGCTTCATACGGGCTCTACACCGCCGCTGAATTCGCACTCATCGCGCGTCGGCACATGCATCTCTACGGCACACGCCAAGAGTCCCTGGCCGAGGTCGCCTCGACGATCCGCTGTCACGGGGGACACAACCCGGACGCCGTGATGACGGGGCGCTTCCCCAGTCCCGAAGACGTCCTGGCCTCGCGCATGGTGGCCGACCCCTTCCACCTGCTCGACTGCTGCATCACTTCAGAGGGAGGAGCCGCTCTGGTCTTGACCACCCGGGAAAAAGCCGCAGACCTGGATGCGGAGCCCATCTATCTGCTCGGCGGCGCAACAGAAAGAAGAGGCATGTCCTATGTGGCCGCGCCCGTCTGGGACCACACCGGGTGGGTGGGCGAAAAGGCCGCTCAAACCGCCTTCGGACAATGTGGCCTCACGCCTTCGTCAGTCGATGTCGCCGAACTCTATGATCCATTCTCCTTTGAGATCATTCGACAACTGGAAGCCTTCGGCTTCTGCAAACATGGCGAAGGCGGAGACTTCGTCATGGACGGGCGCATCGGCATCGGGGGCGAGCTTCCTGTCGCCACCAATGGCGGCATTCTCGCGTACAGCCACGCAGGCCTGGCCCAGCTTCTCCAAAAACCCATCGCCGCCGTACAGCAACTGCGAGGCACCGTGCCCGAAAAGTTGCGTGTCCCAGAAGCGCGCGTGGCCATGGCCACAAACGGAGGGGCCGGCGCCCTCTTTACCGACGTTCTTCTGCTCGGAAAGGAAGCCCTATGAGTGATGACCCGCAGATCCCGCTCCCCATCCCCACGCTCACATCCGCTCCGCATTGGGAAGGCGCCCGGACGGGGCGGCTTCGGGTCCAACGCTGTCGCAGCTGCGGAGAGCACGTCTTCATTCCACAGCCCACCTGCACCCAGTGCCTCTCCAGTGAACTGGAATGGATCGAATCCAGCGGCCTGGGAACCCTGTACAGCTACACCGTCGTCCATAGACCACAGCAACCGGCCTTCCAGACCCCCTACACGGTCGCCATCGTCGAAGTCGAGGAAGGCTTCTTCATGTTGAGCAACCTGGTGGACTGCGAGGAAGCAGACATCCGAATCGGAATGCCGCTTGAGGTGACATTCCAGGCGATGTCCGACGAGATCAGCCTCCCCTACTTCCGACCCCGCCACCAGGAGAGCTGACCGGCGCTCCGGAATCATCCGCCTGTTGCAGCCACCTCGGTGCGTAGAGCCTCCAGAAGCTCATCAAGTTCCCGGGCCAGACGCCTGGGCAGAGACGGCTGCAGCAAACCGATCACCGTGGTGTAGTACCACAGGGTCTGGGAAGGCGTCGCAGTAAATCGCTCGAAGATTTCCGGCCCGAAGGTCCTGGAGTCGGAAACCATGGCATGAAGGTTATGCAGCTTGTCGCACGCAGCGACCAGATGGGTCTGCCTCGAGGCCCGGGACAGTTGATCCACATAACGATCCTTGCGCTCCTTCCAGTCTCCCTTGTCGTCCAGGGATTCGCCGGGAAGGGTGTCCGTACAGGAGAGAATCATGGTCAAGACATCGAGACCGAATCGATCCCCGATCCTCTCTTCCCGCCGCGCCCGCTCTTCGGGGTCCGGCGCATCCTCGAGCGAATCATGAAGCAGCCCGGCAATGGCCTGATCGCAGGAGCCACCGTGCTCCAGGATCAACCCTTCCACCTGGAGAGGATGACTGACATACGGGATGTCGGTCTGCTTCCTGCGCTGGCCAGAATGCCACCGGTAGGCGAGCTCCGTGGCTTCCAACAGTTTCTTGTATTCGTCGGGTTTCATTGATCTGCTCCAGAAGAGATCCGAAAAAGGGACGTCCGCGTGCGGAAAAGAGTCAAGCGCCTTCCGCTTCCAGAGGAGGACGCATGGCCGAAACCCCCTGACATTCTTCCAGGGCCCGAGCCAACTGCAAGACGCCGAAGTCGTCATGATTGCGTCCTACAATCTGTATTCCCACCGGCAAGCCTTCTTCCGTGAACCCGAAGGGCAAGGACAACGCAGGCAGTCCAAGGGCACTTACGAAGTAGGCCGATTTCATCCAATCGACATAGGTCTCCATGAGTACACCCTCTACCTCCTCGGGATAGCGGGTTTCCACATCAAAAGGCGGCACCTGACTGACGGGCAGGATCAGGAACTCATACTCCTCCATGAACTCGGCGACTCGTGCATAGAGACGGGAACGAAAGACCTGCGCCCGAGCCACATCCTGGCCGGAAAGTGAAAGACCCGCATCCAGGTTCCAGCGTACGGTGTCTTTCAGAAGAGCTTTCTTTTCATCGGAAAGGGAACCGAAGGCCTGGGCGAAGGTCCATGCCCGCAGCGTCTTGAAGGCTTCATCCGCTCCACTCCAATCTGCATCCGCCTCCATGACCTCACACCCCACCCGCTCGGCCACGCTCCGCGCTGAATCCGTCACCTTGCGCACCGCGGGGTCCACCGGCAGGACACCGAAATCAGGGCTCCACGCCACTTTGACTCCGGTGAAGTCACGTTCAAGACCTTGGCGGAAGAAGTCTCCCGGAGTATCGAGAGAGATCGGACAAGCCGGGTCCGGTCCAGCCATGGCCGAGAGGAGCAAAGCCACATCCTCTACGTTCCTGGCCATCGGCCCCAGAACAGAAAGCGTTTCCCAGGCCATCTCCTCGCCGGCCACGGGCACTCTTCCCGGCGAGGGGCGCAGGCCCACCACATGACAGAAACTGGCGGGATTCCTCAGGGAGCCTCCCATGTCGCTGCCGTCCGCTATCGGCACCATTCCCGTCGACAGGGCCACCGCCGCTCCCCCGCTGCTTCCGCCACACGTTCGGGACAGATCCCAGGGGTTCCTCGTTTCGCCGAACACTTCGTTGAAGGTCTGCGACCCCGCTCCAAACTCAGGAACATTGGTCTTGCCCAGTGCAATGGCCCCCGCCTCTCGTAACCGGATGACAAGAGAGTCGTCGCGGTCCGGGACGAAGTTTTTCATGAGCAGGGACCCGAAGGTGGTGCGCATACCCGCGGTCGAAAGCAGATCCTTGTGAGCGATGGGGAGACCGTGCAGGGGTCCCAGGACGCCGCCCGAAGCCTGGTACTCATCGGCCTCGCGGGCCTTTTCCAAGGCGACCTCGGACTGCAAGGTCACAATGGCGTTCACATGAGGATTCACTTGATCGATTCGGGCGAGTTGAGCCTCCATCAACTCACGGGCCGAGAGCTCTCCTTTTCTTATCAGATGAGCAAGGTGAGACGCGGTTTCATAGTGAAGCGTCAGATCAGACATGAAACAGGTTCCTCTCCCTTCCCAACTCTCACTCCAGGAAACCCAAGGCGAATGGCCTCAACTGGGATCATAATCAGGGTCCAACTGGAGATCGAAAAGCTTGTCGTCCTCCATCTGCTCCAGGATCAAGGGGTCCACGCCCTCGCCTCGGCACTGACCTGACTGACAACGATCGTTTTTCGTCTCCTTGCGACCGTCATCACAAACAGAACCGTCTCGGGCCACCTTCGTTGAGCAGCCCGATTCGCGCTGGCAAATACCGAAAACACAGGGTCCTTCATCTTTGCAGATCAGCGCCGTACCGCCGACACACCGTCCTTCTTCGCAGACATCACCCGTGGTACAGGCGTTTCCGTCATCACAACTTCCACCACCCAGGATCCGCTCTTTGCAACCGACCCTCGGATCACAGATCGACAGCACGCAAGCGCTCCGAGGAGTGCATTCCAGCCTCTTTCCGGATGCACAGACACCCTCTCGACATATCTCCAGCCCGTTACAGACATTGCCATCGGAGCAATCCGCGTGCCGGAGACAAGAGACGGACGGATCGGAAACCGGATCCGACGAAGCGACCCCCACCCCCATGAACGCAATCAGGAACCCCAGGACAAGGCCGAGCCCACTACGGGACACACGTGCTCCGATCACGGAAGCAGAAAAGGACATCCTTGTCGCAGCACCAGTCTGAGAAGCCATTGATTCAATCCGATCCATTGCCTCTACCCCAGGCAGAGGCGCACCGAAGTGATCAATATAGCCCCGAATACGAGGCACTGTCTCCAAACCGAACGACTCGATCAGCGATCCGCCGTCAAGAGATCGGACTCAGCAGGCTCTTTCCGCAGAAGCTTTCGCCCCCCCCGCTTGAGCCAGTCCATCCCGTCATCCACTGCGAGATAGATCACAGGGACCACGAGCAGGGTCAAGACGGTGGAAGAGAACATCCCCATCGCCGTCGCCACCGCCATGGGGGCTCGGCTCTCTGCGCCGGGTCCCAGACCGATCGCCGCAGGCAGAACACCAAAGATCATGGAAAGGGCCGTCATCAGCACCGGTCGCATACGCACCGGCGCCGCCGTTCGCATGGCCTCGACCTTGTCCATTCCCTGGCCGCGCAATTGATTGGCGTAATCCACAAGCAGGATGGAATTCTTCGTCACAAGCCCGAAGAGCAGGATGATCCCGATCATGCTGAAGAGATTCAGCGTGTGACCGAAGAGATAGAGCCCTCCGAGTGCTCCCACCATGGCAAGGGGAAGCGCGATCATTACCGTAAATGGATGCACGAAGCTCTCGAACTGTGCGGCCAGAACCATGTAGATCACCAGGATTCCCAACAGCATCGCCATGGCAAACTGTGCATTGCCCTCTTCCATCGCCTCGGCTTCGCCCACCGGAACCATCCGTGCGTAGGAAGGAAGGACCTCCTTGGCAATCAATTCCGCCTGCGCCACCGCCTCTCCGAGCTTGAGCCCCTGGAGGTTCGCACTGATGGTGACGGCTCGTTGACGACCGGTTCGGGTGATCTCGGAGGGAGAGGCTTCATAGCTCATGTCCACCAGATTACGGAGAGCCACGGGTTCGCCCGCTCGATTGCGCACGTAGATGGACCCGATCGAGTCGGGTTCATCGCGCATGTCCTCTTCCAGCCTCATGCGGATGTCGATCCGCCGCCCCTCTTCCTTGAAGATTCCGACATCCATGCCTCCGACCATCAAGCGGATGGCTTCGGCAATCGTGGCGGGTTCAACCCCCATGGCGGCCGCCTTCTCGCGATCCGGCTGAACGCGAAGTTCCGGCAGACCAAGCTTCAGGCTCTTGTCGATGTCGACTAGACCCTGGATGTCTGAAAGTCGTTCTACAAAGCGATCCGACATCAGATCGAGCTCAGTCAGCGAGAGATTGCCCCGGATCTCCACCTCAAAGGCACCGCCACTTCCCATCATCGCATCCCCGGGATTGAAGAGAAGGAGATCCCGGCCGGGGATCGAGGCCAGCGACGAGCGCGCGTCCCGAAGAAGCTCCTGAACGCTGCGCTCGCGTTCCTCAGAAGGGGCCAGGGTTCCGAAGATCATCGCCGTATGGCTGCGAGGGATCAGGTCATAACCACCCTGCTGACCCGCCGAGGAGAAGATTCCCACCACTTCAGGTTGATCCAGGAACCAGGACTCATCCTTCTTCAGGTAGGAGAGCGTTTCATCAAGCGCAGTGCCTTGAGCCGCTGCGCTGCGAACAAAGAAGATGCCTGGATCCGAGGAGGGAAAGAACTCGGTCTTCAGCTGGGACCCGAAGAAGTAGGCCAGACCCAGCGCGCCCACGGCCACCAGGATCGTAAGGGTGCGATGATTCAGCGACGTATCGAGGACGCGCCGATATCCGTCCTCGAGCCCGTTCAGACCCACCTCCAGCAGGTGGTAGAGACTCCCCTCAGACCGTGGCTTGGGGGGAGGCATACGAGCCGCCAGCATCGGAGTCACCGTCAGAGCGACAAAAAGGGAGATGATCACACTCCCCGCTACCACAAGGCCGAACTCACCGAGGAAGCTACCGACCAGACCCTCCACGAAGTAGACGGGCAGGAACACAGCGGCCACTGAAATGGTGGCCGCTGTCGCAGCAAAGGTGATCTCCTTCGTCCCTCTCTTTGCGGCCACAACGGCGCTCTCGCCTCTTTCCCGATGCCTCTCGATGTTCTCAAGCACCACGATGGCATCATCGATCACCACGCCAACCGCCAGCGTCATGGCCAGGAGTGTCATGGTGTTCAAGGTGAATCCGAAGACATAGACGAGACCGAACGTCGCCACGAGTGAGATCGGGATGGCCAAAGCCACAATCAGCGTCGGACGCGTGCGCCGCAAGAAGACGAAAACCGTGAAGATGGCCAGAAGAGCACCGAAAACCAGGGCGAACTGGGTTTCCGCGACAGCCTCCCTGACACCTCGGGAAAAATCGATATAGCCGGCCGGATCCTCGAACTTGATTCCATGAGGCAGGAGCTTTTCGATTTCCGGCAGGCGTTTCATCACCTCATCCACGATGCCCACCGAATTGCTACCCGATTGTTTCAAGATCCCGATGCCAACCATCTCCACACCGTTGTATCGAGCCACCACCTCTTTGTCGTCAGCGCCATCCACCACACGCGCCACATCCTTCAAGAGGACTGGCGCGCCGTCCTGATAAGCCACCACCATACGCTCAAGTTCGGCCACATTCTCGAATTCAGCCGAGGTCCTGACCACGTAGCGCATGCGATCTGTCTCAAGCGTGCCCGCCGGGATTTCCACGTGCTGCGCACGCAGAGCCGAGTACACATCCATGACCGCGAGGTTCCGTGCGCGGAGCGCATCTCCATCCACCCAGATCCGGATGTTCCGATCGAGCCCACCGAACACCGCCACGCCCGAGACACCCGGGATCGTCTCGATGGCCGGGAGCACCTGGCGCTTGACCGCTTCCAGTGTCGCAACAGGATCTTCCGTCGTCTGGAGAGGGATCCACAGAACCGGTTGGTCGTTGGGATTGTTGTTCCGGACCATGGGGGGTTCAAGTTCCTTGGGCAACTCAAATCGAGCCTGAGCCACCTTGTCCCGCACCTCCTGGGCCGCCACATCCAGATTCGTTCCCAGTTCAAACTCCACCACGACCTCAGCCCCACCCCGCGAACTGGTCGATCGGATGCTACGAACCCCTGCAATGCTGTTGAAGCGCTCCTCAAGAGGGTCGGTGACATCCTCTTCCATCGCCTCCGGCGTCGCTCCTTCCATGAAGGCGGTCACTGTCAAGACAGGGAATTCGAGATCGGGATATTGATCGACCCCGAGGCGGCTGTAACCCAGCACGCCGAAGACGACGAGGCCCAGCATCATCATCCATGTGAGTACCGGGCGATCAATCGAAATGTCGGACAGGGTCATTGCGCGGCTCCGGAAGCAAAGCTGGCCGGTCCAGAAGCGACCTGAGGCGTGGGAATGCTTTCTCCATCCTTCGAGCGCAGGGAGACAACGCCCCCATCTGAAAGCTGCTCCTGGCCTCGGGAAACGACGAAGTCACCCGGACGAACTCCGTCACGGATCTCGACCATGCTGTCTCTCAACACACCCGAAGTCACAAGAAGGCGCTCAACGCGACCGCCTTCGACCAGGCGGTAGACGACCGTTCCATCCGCTCGCTGCAAGACGGCCTCTTCGGGCACCATCGCCACGCCAAGTCTCGACTCCAGCCCCAGACTCACATGGGCAAACAGACCGGGGCGGAGCAATCCATCCGGATTGGAAAGAAGAGCCTTGGCTCTCAGCGTCCGGGTCCTCGGATCCAATATCGGAGAAATCATGGTGACCTCGGCTTCGAAGACCAGGTCCGGGAAAGGAGCCAATGAAATCGTGACCGCCTGCCCAAGATGGACCCGAGAGGAGTCCATCTCGGAAAAACTGAACTCCGCTTCGATGGGATCGAGCGCGACGATCTCATAGATGGGCATACTGACGTTCAGGAATTCGCCGATGCTCACGTGGCGACGGGATATGAGTCCCGAGAAGGGAGCTCGAACTGTCGCATCCGCACGAGCCCGCTGCGCAAGACCCAGATGTGCTTCCGCCGCTTTCTGGCGGGCGCGACTCAATTCAAGCGTCGTCTTGGCATCATCGAGGATCGCCTCAGACGTAGCACCCTGTTCCCTCAGATTCTGGACGCGCTGGAGATCCCGCCAACTTTCCACCGCCTGGGCCCGCGCCTCAGCGAGACTGGCTTCGGCATTGGCCAACTCAAGCATCCTGAGCTCAGGGTCGATCTCGAGAAGCACCTCGCCCTCGGTCACGGCCTCACCCTCATCGGCCAGAACCACTGTGACCTGCCCGCTGACTTGTGAGGCGATGGTCGACTGGAATTTGGCCACCAACTCGCCTGTGGTCTGAATTTCCTCGGTGATGTCCATCGATAGGACCGGAGACACAAACACAGGCGGCGGCTCCATGATGGCAGGTCTCTCGTCCTCGGGTGCGCACGCCATCAGACATGCGGACACACCCACCAGGAAAGACAAACGCAAAGGCTGAAGCTCTATCGAACGGATCATTTTTTGGTGGTTCCTATCTCTCGTTTTCATGAGGCACACGATTTCCGGTCTGACTTGCGCCTTCCTCGTCGCTCGACGAGGAAAGCCACCCTCTCAGAATCCGGTCTACACTTGTTTCCAGGAGATCCTTGTTCCATTCCAGATCGGCCCGAATCGCAGGCAAAGAGATCAGTCCGTGCAAGCAGGCCCAGAGTGACTGTCGGAGGAGCTCTGTTTCGGATTCATTGATTCGGCCTTGTTCGACCAACTGGGAAAAAGGCTCGGACAGCATCCCCGCGCTGATCTCGCCCGACTCCAGAGGCATCGCGTCGACCGCTCGCGGCTGGGTCAGCAGGTGGTAGTAGGTCGGGTTCTCCAGCCCCCAGTTTCCGAAGCACAGGGTCAAGGCACGGAGGGTCTCGATGGGATCCGCCGAGATGGGGACCTCTTCCATATCCCGGACCAGTGTCTCCAGACTGTCCTCCACAAGAGCGTCGAGGAGTCCGGGCTTGTCCCCGAAGTAGTGGTAGATGGTGGGCGCCGAGTAACCGCAGCGCTCCACCAGCGAACGCACCGAAAACCCGCTGAAACTGGACTCGGAAGTCAGCTCAGCCGCGGCATCCAAAATGGCTCTTCGGGCTTCGTCACGATGCTGCTGACGACGTATTTCGGCACGGGGTGCACTGGACATGGGGGGGCTCGGTCTGGTTTCAGAAGCCTGCCCCCGAAAAGAATCGTGGAGCGGCGCGAGAAACCGTTTACCGTGTTTAACGGCGTTAGGTAAGATAACACTGTTACACTGTTTCGGTCCTCGCGCAAGCAAGGAGAGGGCCTCGTCCACAAAATTATCGGTTTCTTGTGCTATTTCAAATAGTTGCGTGTAGACGTCGGAATCACATCGCCCTCCTGAGTCTAACCTGGACTCGGATATCGCCACTCCATATGAAAGAATCAGCATGAGCCTCTCCAAAACTCCCGCTTCGTGGCAAACCCACCTCCCTCACGGCTCCACCTACGATGCCTCGGCCGCGGGTGCCGGCACCCCCGTCGGTGTCTGGCAGCGCCATTGGGCCGACGAGCCAGAACGGATCTGCCTGATGGACCCGCTTGGAAACGGGCTCACCTGGCGACAATTCGAGGAGGGCTCGCGAAAGAAAGCCGAGCAACTCCATGCCGCCGGCCTCCGCGCCGGCCAAAGAGTCCTCTGCTCGAGCGAGAGTTCGCTGGAAGGCATCCTGGCCCACGCGGCCTGTCTGAGACTGGGCGCCGTGGCCCTGCCCACCAATACCGCGTATCGCGAGGCGGAACTGGCCCACGTGATTGGCGATGCACGCCCTTCAGCCGCCATCGTGGACCAGACGCAGCGAGCCGACTGGATCAAGAAAAGCGATCCAGGGATCAAGATCTTTTCACCTGACATGCAAACACTCCAGGAAATCGACTCGTCGGTGGAACTCGACAAGGTCGGCCCCCTCGATCCTGCACTCATCGGGTATACGTCCGGCACCACGGGCCGACCCAAGGGAGCCGTGCTCTCTCACGCCAATCTTCTCGCCAGCGTGGAAGCCCTGCGTCTGGCATGGCGCTGGTCCGCCCAGGATCGCCTGGTCCTATGCCTTCCTCTCTTTCATATGCACGGACTCGGTGTGGGACTTCACGGAACACTTCACGCAGGCGGCTCGGCGGTGGTGCTCGCCGGCTTTGATCCCGACGTCGTCTTTGACAGCATAGAAGACCATGACGCCACGCTTTTTTTCGGCGTACCCACCCTCTACCATCGATTGGTCGACCATCCACGAGTCAACGAGCTCTCCCGCCTTCGACTCTGTGTCAGCGGCTCCGCCCCACTTCCCGCCGAACTCCATGGACAATTCGAAAAAGCGACGGGACAACGCATCGTCGAACGCTACGGAATGACGGAAACCGCCATGTTGGTTTCGAACCCCACCGATGGAGAAAGAAGACCGGGCACGGTCGGCCTGCCCCTTCCGGGCGTGGAAGTCCGACTCCGGGGTGAACCGGCCGAGATTGAAGTCAAAGGACCCAATGTCTTTTCCGGTTATTGGGAAAGGCCTGACGCCACAGCCGAGGCGTTTACGGAAGACGATTTCTTTCGAACGGGTGATCTCGGTGAATACGACGATGAAGGCTATCTGCGCATCTCCGGCCGCGCCAAGGAACTCATCATCAGCGGAGGCTACAACGTCTACCCACGAGAAGTGGAAGAGGCGATCCGCCTGCATCCGGATGTAGAGGAAGCCGCCGTGGTCGGTACGGCTTCACCCGAATGGGGCGAATCCGTCACCGCCTATCTGGTCGTACGCAAAGACGTCCCCCTGGATGATCTCCGCAGTTTCCTGGCGAAAGAACTCGCTCCCTATAAACATCCACGAATCCTGTACGTCGTGGATCGACTTCCCCGAAATGCCCTGGGCAAGATCCAGAAGCATCGACTCGCGGCGGGCCAGGTCCTGCCCGACGATGAATAGGGACTTGAAAGCCACCGCCACCCTACTTGAACTTCGATGAACTCGGGACAATCCCACCCGGCCCGCTGTACGAAAGCGTATAGCCAGGCTTCTCATCGAAATCGGTCTCCGGAAAATCGGCCACACACCTTTCCCAGGAATCCATCAAGCGGTCTTCCGCCTCGTAATCAAACGGGTCTTGCAGGATCGTCTCCTCGTTGCCCCCCGGCGTAGGCGCATTCTCGGAGAGCCAACGCGCCGTCATGGCCAGCCCCTCTTTTGCGGGCACGCGGTCTCGATAGCCCAGATCGGCGCGAAGTTGGAAGAGATCAAGCACACGATGGTTTGAAAACGGAGCCATCACCATGGGCCGAGCGGGAACCGCCAGGGAATAGGGCATCGAAACCATTTCGAACTCGTGGCCCAATGCACTGGCCAGGACCTCTACGGTCTGGCGAAGAGTCAACACATCTTCGTCACCACAATTGTAGATGCGACCCGCACATCGGTCGGTTTGATCCACCGCCAGAAGGAGCGCATGAGCCAGGTTCTCTGCATAGCCACAATGACAAAGTGTCAGCCCCTCATCGGGTATGATGATCCTTCTTCGTCCGTCGAGGACCCTGCGAACCACACACCACTCACGCGGCATGGGTTGACGAGGGCCATACACCACCGGGTACCGGAAATGGGTTGCCTCGGGCTGATGGAGAAGAACCTCGTCTTCGGTGAGGGCAATCCGGTACCCCTTGAAGTCCTCGGTCTCATCGCGAACCCGCTCCGCCTCCTCGCCAATCGGAACAAAGAGCCCTTCCGGATCGAGAAGAGAGGGGTTCATGAAGCCACGATAGGCGGGCACGCCGCCCACGGAGACAAACCGCCCACATCGCCCCCGCATGAATTCGGCGATTCGTCGCAGCCTTCCGTAGAGAGCCATACAGACATCAAAGGTACGTCCGTTCAATTCCGACTCCCAGGCTTCAACGTGCCAGGGGTCGACGTGGATATGCTCCACGTCCTCGGGGATCGCGTCTGTTTCATGATTGCCCGTGTGGAGAATGGTCACGCGATAGCCAAGCTCGCGAAGACCGTTCACCACATAGGGGCCGGTAGGCCCGGTCCCCCCTATTACCAACGCTTCCATATGACCGCTCCGACCGGGAAACCAGATCGCCAAGGCAACTCCCTTGTCTGTGCCCGGGGTGCACAGGACAATGGACCGTCTAACATATAGCGACAGATCACGAAAACCGAATCCAAAGCTGAAGCGGGCCCTGCACCTCGGCATTCCTTGAAAAGGACCACCCATGGCGAATCATCCCCAGCGCGACGAAATCAAACTTCTGGACGGCTTCTTCTATGCAGATCGGCCACTCGAGCACTTCGCCTGGATGAGAGAGAACGCACCCGTCTACTACGACGAGTCCGATGGCGTGTGGGGGATTTCGCTGCACGAGGACATCATGACGGTCTCGAAGAATCCTGATGTCTTCTGCTCCGGCAAGAGTTCCCGGCCTGAACCCGGATCCTGGATCCCGTCCATGATCAATCTCGATGACCCGGATCACAAACGCAGGAGGAACCTGGTCAACCGTGGCTTCACACCCAAGCGCCTCCTCTCCAGTGATTCGAAAGTGCGCCGAATCTGCAACCAGCTAATCGATGCGGTCTGCGAAAAGGGCGAATGCGAATTCGTGCGCGACATCGCTGCCCCCCTCCCACTCATCATGATCGGAGACATGCTCGGCATGCCTCAGGAGGATTTCGAAACCCTGCTTCGGTGGTCGGAGGACATGCTTCAAGCGACATCCGCCACCGCCAGTGACGAAATGCGAGCCAAAGCCATGCAAGCCGGCGCCGAATATGCGGGCTACGCGGTGGAGGCGATCCAACAGAGACAAGAAAATCCACGAGATGATCTGCTCTCTGTTCTTGTCAACGCTGAAATCGACGGCGACAGACTGAATCAGGAAGAGTTGATCCACGAGTCATTGCTCATCCTGGTCGGCGGCGATGAAACCACCCGCCACGTCATCAGCGAAGGGATGCTCGCCCTGATCAGGAACCCCGCTCAGAGGCAGACACTGATCGAAGACCCATCCAAGCTACCGGTCGCCATCGAGGAACTGCTGAGATGGGTCACCCCCATCAAGAACATGAACCGGACGGCCACCATGGATACCGAACTGAGAGGTCAGAAGATCAGCGAAGGCGACCGTATGCTCCTCCTCTACCCTTCCGGCAATCGGGACCAGAGAGTCTTTGAAGACCCCGATCAATTGAACGTCGAACGAGACCCCAACCCCCATGTCGCCTTCGGGGGATATGGCACCCACCACTGCCTGGGCGCCAGTCTGGCTCGGCTTGAACTCCGGATCATGTTTGAAGAACTCAACCGAAGGCTGCCGGACATACAGCTGGCCAGCGACGAAGCGCTTCCCGTACGACCTTCCAATTTCATCGTCGGCATCGAATCCATGCCCGTTCGCTTCTCACCCAGCGCTTCCGAAAACTGGGAAACAGGATGATCTCCATTCCCTGGAGTGGATCTTGACCCACAGAATACGGCCCCCTGAGACGAAACCGGAAAACCATGCGCATCATCAACTTTGGTTCCATCAATCTTGACTTCGTCTACCAGGTCGAACATTTCGTCCAACCCGGGGAGACCATGAAGGCACTGTCTTTCGAGCGATTTGCCGGAGGAAAGGGATTCAACCAATCCATTGCTCTCGCCCGCGCTGGCTCGCCCCCAAACCACATAGGTCAGGTGGGAGAAGACGGCCGTGGGCTTGTNGAGCAACTCCAGCATGAGGATGTGGACATCAGCCGCATCGAGGTCGTAGATGGACCCACAGGTCACGCCATCATCCAGGTCGATCCCTCCGGTGAAAACAACATCATTGTCTACGGTGGTGCCAATCGTGAATTGTCTCCTTCCCGTCTGGAAGAGGCCTGCTCGACCCTGGGAAGCGACGACTGGGTCTTGATACAGAACGAAATCAACGGAATCGAAAAAATCATCCGACTGGCCTCAGAGCGTGGCAGCCGGATCATCTTCAATCCTTCGCCCATGGAAGCTGACCTTCTGGAGCTTCCCCTGGAAAAGGTCGACACATTCCTGATCAATCGTTCTGAAGGCGAAGCCCTTTCCGGAGAAAGCACGCCCGAACGGATCCTCCAGGAACTCAAGTTACGCTTTCCCGAAGCCACGCTGGTCCTGACTCTGGGCGCTCAGGGAGTNCTCTACTCCAACAACCGGGAGGAGATCCAGGTCGACGCCCACCCTGTCGACGCCATCGACACAACGGGTGCCGGAGATACGTTTGCNGGTTACTTCCTGGCCTCTCTTTNCCAGGGTTCTGCTCCAGAACAAGCCCTGCAAAGAGCCTGTCGCGCCGCCGCGCTCTGCGTTTCACGACCCGGTGCAGCGGCTTCGATCCCGAATCAAGCCGAAATCTGAAACCAGCAGGATTCGCCACGNCCTCATCAATGGAAGGAATGTGCATGTCGGAAAGAAAAACCGCTTTTGTGACGGGAGCCAGCCGGGGAATAGGAAGAGCGGCCAGCATCGCGCTGGCTGAGGCCGGATACGACATCGCCATGTGCGCNCGAACTACAACGGAAGGCAAAACGGCGGACGGAAGACCNCTGCCCGGCAGCCTCGACAGCACTGAAGCCGAAGTCACCAGTAGGGGAACCCGAGCCCTCAAACTNCCCATGGACCTTCTCGACCCGCAGAGCGTCTCGAACGCAATCGAAACCACCATCTCGGAGTGGGGGCCTGTTGACCTTCTCCTCAACAACGGAATCTACACGGGCCCGGGAAACATGGACTTCTTCCTCGATGTACCCGAGGAAACCATCGAAACCATTTTTCGCGCCAACTTCCTATCCCAGATCCAACTCATCCAGCGTGTCCTGCCGGAAATGCTGGAAAGGAAGCAAGGGCGAATCATCAACATGGTTTCCAACGCAGGACTCTCGGACCCGCCCGCGCCCCCCGACAGTGGAGGATGGGGCTACGCGTANGCGGCCAGCAAAGCGGCACTGCATAGACTCGTTGGCTGCCTGGCCGTCGAACACCCCGATCAAGGGGTCGCCTTCTTCAATCTTGAACCGGGNTTTGTCATGACCGAAGCCATGAAACTGAACGACCCGGACGGAAAGATCGCCGCCCTTTTNCCCCCGGCTCCGCCTTCGGTCCCCGCAGCCGCCATTGCCTGGCTCGCCTCGGATCCGGAGGCTCTCACCATGAGTGGCGACACCATTTTCGCCCAGCCATTCAGCGTGGAACGAAAGCTGCACCCCGACTGGCGCTGAGTCTCCTCGCCCACAAGTCGAGATGCCCCNAGGGATATCGCCCCTTCCCGTGAACCGNTNCGCCCCTGGGTGAACGGATCCGAGTCCCANGGNCGGTGGTTTANATNAGCCATCCCATCAGGGTTGTGCTCCATATGAGCCCCTGTACCTAAAAGGCCCCGTACCCATAACTTATCGGAATAGCAGGATTTTTCGAATCGGAACTCGATGGCACGACCTCTGCAATAGGAACAGGCAGCGTCAATTTCCAACAAGAACCAGGCGCCCACATTCACAACCGAACCCAGACTGCCGCTGCNGCCCAAATAGAAAATAGAGGAGCCAAGATGATCTTTCGACATTTCTCAGACCCCACACAAAATCGGAACAGNTATCTCGTCGCTTCCACCCTCACACGTGAAGCGGCGATCATCGACCCGCTGGAAACCTGTATGGATGGATACGAAGCCTTCCTGGACCAGCGTGGACTGAAATTGGTCTACACGCTTCAGACACGCAACGATCGCTCCAGCACACGAGCCGGGCAGACGCTCCGCATGCGCCGAGCCTCCTCCCAGATTCTTCCCTTCCAGGCCGTCGCACTCGATCCCGAGTCGGCCAAGCCCATTGATCACNGAGCCAAACCCGGAGCGAGTTTCGCCCTGGGCGATCTCACAATNGAAACCGTCGAGCCCTTGTCTTCNGGAGACTGNGAAGTTTCCTATCGGGTCTGTGACTACGTCTTTTCGCCCAACGAAATTCGTATCGTCGACACGGATACGAATGCGACGNGCCTGTCGTCGACTTTTGAGTCTGCCGAAACCGGGCCGAACGGAGCTCCTCGATCCGAAAGTGGAAAATTGATCAACAACCGCCGAACCACACGAGAGGGCGTTCCCGTGGAGATGTTGATCCTCGAAGACCTCCACTCAAGCCTGATCGAAAAATCCTTCAGCCCCAAAGAGGCTCGGGTGGTGGCGACCTACATCAACTTCCTGGAGGACAACAAGTTCNTTCACCCGGCGGCGTCCGAACTCGCCTCCATGCTCGAAAACGTAGACCGCACAGCCGTTCATGTCCTGGTCCACAACATCCGTTGGAAGCAGATCGAACAAGGCCGACTCCCTGTCGTTCTATCGGGACAGACGTCCAAGTGGCTTCGGGAACTCCAGACCANGCCGAAATTCACGGATCACGAGAAGGAATTCCTCGACGCATACCTGAGGCTTGTGGANCGAAANCAACGACCGCCGTCCGGGCCTGATGTCGCGCGAGAACTTTCCGGTGATCGATCGGTTCAATGGATCCGGAAGCGGGCCCACACCATCCGTCGGAAGCAGAAGGAGTTCAACCAGCCCATTCTCATCCTGAGCCGGAAAAGCCCCCGACCTCATCCGATCCGAAGCTACGCGAGCGCGCGAGGAACAGAACATCAGCTACACCCGAACGTGGCACGATATACAGCCTGAGCGAGATTCCACAGGGCCTGTCAAGCATCCTGGAGCGGGCGGTAATACCTAGCCNAGAAAAGCACCAATGAGGCACGAAGGACGAGCGGTGGCAATNCAGTTTGCCACCGCTCGTCTGCGCTTGTGGCCCTGCCCGGTAATCGGCCTTCACCGAAAATTCCAAATCGCGCTAGTCTGCGTTGAGCAATCAATCGGGTCCAAGCAGGCCCTTTTCCCATGGCCCTGAAATGCATTCTCCCTCCCCACGACTCAAGCAGNTTCTTCTTNCGCTNTTNGCACTCGCCGCATCAGCCCTGATGTTGTGNGGTTACACGGCATGGAATCTGTCTTCTGAACTCCAATTCCTTGAAACCACACTCGCGACGCANGAGCAGATGGAATCGATCCGGATCTCCGTCCAGAACGCCTTCCTCTTGATGGGAATCCTGCTCGTCGCACTCATGGCGATTCNTGTCCTTCTCTGGANATCAGCCANANGNCCNATCCATGAACNGCAGGATTNNCCCCAGGAGATCAGCACAGANGNTNANAGCCTCCATCAGGGCAGCGAAGCCACCCCAAGAGATCGGATACAGAAGCTGATCACTCTTTCATTGGCCGAGAAGAAGACCATCTCTGCTGAAATCGCCGCTTCCATGGCTCACGACATCCGGAACCCCATGGCTGCAATACAAATGAGTCTTTCAAATCTCAGAGCCGATCTTCAAGACGAAGAACTGGCCGAGCGAGCGGAGCGGATCTCCGCCGAAGTCATCCGGATGAGTCGCATCGTCACCCAGGCGGTCGACTCGACTCGGGTCGAAATCGAGGAGCCTTCACTGATAGGCTTGTCCGAGGCGGTGGATGAAATCATCCAACTGATGGAATTCCAGNTGCCACCGTCCGTCACCGTCAAGAATCAAGTGNCTGAAGACCTGCACTGCAACCTCCCGCAGAACCGATTCGAAGAAGCGCTCATGAACCTCATCGCCAACAGTGCCGAAGCCNTCGGNGAANAGGCCGGCCTGATACAGATCAGCGCCGAAGTCACGGGGACAGATCTCGCGCTCAGCGTCGCCGATGACGGCCCTGGATTCCCGGAAGAAATCCTCAAGTCCGGCGGACGGGCGCTCACACAGAACAGGCTCAGCGGAGAGCACTTCAGACTCATCATCGCTCGGCGAATCACTCGGGACGTCGGTGGCANCCTCAAGCTGTCGAACGAGCCGACCGAAGATGGCGAGCACGGCGCCCGNGTCGTTTTGTTGCTACCTTCGTGCGTTGACGATGGCTGACACTCTACTGCTGATTGAGGATGAGGAATTCCTCGCGACCGAACTCGCGGCGCACTTCAAGAAAGAAGGCTGGGACGTCGTCCATCATGTGAGTGTGGCCGGTGCCCGCAGTGCCCTGCTTCAAAACGGCCTCTCTCCACTGGTCGTGATTTCAGACATGAACCTTCCCGATGGCAATGCCCTCGACCTCCTGGAAGAAGCGCGAGGCCAGCACCTGACCTCTGAATGGCTCTTCTTGACGGGGTACGGAACCGTGGCTGACTCTGTGAGGGCTCTGCGACTGGGCGCCTACGACTTCCTCGAAAAGCCGTGCGACCAGAAGCGTCTGGACCTGGTTGTAGCCGGGGCAGCGCGAAGCGCCCAAGCCCAGAGAAGGCTCGAAGACCACGCCAGCAATCAGAAGCGGGCGTACCCGGTCGATAGTTTCGTGGGCTCGAGCGCCAAGGCCGCGGAAGTGCGAGACGTCCTGAGTCGTTTGATCCAGGTTCCCATCAGCGCNCTGATCATCGATGGCGAAACCGGGACAGGAAAAGGTCTTGTCGCCCGTATCATCCACAACAGTGGCCCGCGTGCCAAGGCGCCGCTGGTCGAAGTCAACTGCGCTGCCCTGCCTCGAGAACTTCTTGAATCCGAACTCTTTGGTCACGAAGCCGGTGCCTTCACCGGAGCCAAATCGAAGCGAAGAGGACTCATCCAACAAGCGGATGAGGGCACGCTTTTCCTGGATGAAATCTCGGAAATGCATGCTGATCTGCAGTCCAAACTACTCAAGGTCATCGAAGACCAGAAGGTAAGGCCACTCGGGTCCGACAAAGAGATCTCCGTGGACGTCCAGTTCATTGCCGCCAGCAATCGGGACCTCAAAGACCGNATTGCGGAAGGCGAATTCCGTTCTGATCTCTACCATCGGCTTTCCGTCTTCCGGATGACGCTCCCCGCTTTGCGCGAACGCATCAACGATCTCGACGAACTTGCTCCTCTGATCGTCGACGAGTTCAACGCCATGGCGGGACGATCCGTAAGCGAAATTCCGGATGAGGTCTGGCAAGCACTGAAATCATACGACTGGCCAGGAAATGTGCGCGAGCTTCGCAATGTGATTGAACGCTGTGTTCTTTTTTCCGAGGGCTCCCTTTTTTCAAGTCGCTGGCTTCAACTTCCAGGGCAGTCCGAATCAGTTCCGACTTCCACGGACAGTGNAAACAGTCTTTCCCTGCCTCTCGATGGTTCCATGTCACTGGAGGACATGGACCGGTTCATCGTCGCAACCGCACTGGAGCAGGCTCAGTACAACATGACGGCAGCGGCCCGAAATCTGGGAACAACCCGACAGACCCTTCGCTACCGAGCCCAGAAGTACGACATCAAGGCACCCGAAGGAAGTGAAGCGAAAGACGCAGACTGAAGGCACGGGGTTCGAGCGGAAGTACTTTTCCGTAATCTTCCACTCCCTGTATACCTGACAGCGACTGCGGCAGGAGACCCTTCGATGACAGACCGAGCCATAGCCCTCCTGAAGATCATGCCCTTGCTCCTATGCCTGAGCGGCCCCCTCGCCTGCTCCACCGTCAAATCCAACAGCGACTACAATCCCAGTATCGATTTCAGTCGTTTGAAGACGTTTGCCTGGCTTCCCGATCAACCCCAAGGACAAACGCGAGTCCTCCACACCAACGGCCTTCGGCTGGATCGGGTCAAAAATGCCATCGACCAGTCACTGGAGACGAAGGGCTTGCATCCGGTCGCCCAGGCAGAAGCAGACTTCCTGATCCGCTCCCTGGTCACGGAAGAAGTCGTTCCCACCGAAGCAGCGCAGGGACACTCCGGCAATCCCGGACCCAGCCCGACTGAAACACCCCAGAAAGTCAAACGAAGTCAGAGATACGAAAACGTAGCCCTCATCGTGGACTTCGTAGAACCCCAGGACCAGGAACTGATCTGGCGGGGGACCGGCGAAAAGCGCATCCAACGAAATACATCAGCCGATGTGCGTGAGGCGGCCATCGAGGAACTCGTCTCCCAGATCCTCCTGCGGTACCCGCCGGCCATGGATTGAAAGTCTATATATTTAGACAATTAAACTCGACGCCTCCAGGTATTTCTGGCAATATGCTCACCCACCAGGGGGCGATCTTGAAAACCGAAATCGATCCGAAGGCAGCGGACTTTCGTATCAATGCCGAAAACATGCGTGACCTGATCGAGAACCTGAGGCTCAAGCAGGCTTCTATTTCAGAAGGCGGTGGAAAGCGAGCCGTCGAGAAACACCTCAGCCGAGGAAAGCTTTTGCCGCGGGAAAGAGTGAGGCGCCTACTCGACCCCGGAACCCCTTTTCTTGAGCTCTCGGCCCTGGCCGGCGATGGCCTCTACGAAGACCACCTTCCGGCGGGAGGAATCATCACCGGAATCGGACGTATCTCGGGGCGCGAGTGCGTGATCATCTGCAACGATGCGACGGTCAAAGGAGGCACCTTCTATCCGATCACCGTCAAGAAACAACTCCGGGCTCAGGAAATCGCACTTGAAAACCATCTTCCCTGCGTCTACCTGGTGGATTCAGGCGGGGCCCACCTTCCGAGTCAAGCCGATGTCTTCCCCGACAAGCTCCACTTCGGACGCTCCTTCTACAACCAGGCGAACATGAGCAGCCTGGGAATCCCACAAGTCGCGGTAGTCATGGGTTCTTGCACAGCAGGCGGTGCCTATGTTCCCGCGATGTGCGACGAGAGTGTAATCGTAAAGGAACAGGGAACAATCTTTCTCGGAGGGCCGCCTCTCGTCAAGGCTGCAACCGGAGAGGAAGTCAGCGCCGAGGAACTGGGGGGAGCCGAAGTCCACTCTCGAATCAGCGGCGTCACGGACCATTTCGCCGAGGATGATGATCACGCCCTGGATATCGCTCGCGATATCCTCTCCCACGCCGGCACGAGAAAGAAGATCGACCTACCTCTCAGGGAACCTCGCGAACCGGCCCTGGATCCCGATGAACTGATCGGGATCGTGCCGAGCGACACCCGCAAGCCCTACGACGTTCGCGAAGTCATCAAAAGGCTCGTGGATGGAAGTGAATTCCAGGAATTCAAACAACAATACGGTCAGACACTGGTAACCGGTTTCGCGCACCTCCATGGATATCCGGTGGGCATCGTGGCCAACAACGGAGTGCTCTTCGGCGAATCCGCGCTGAAGGGGGCTCACTTCATCGAACTCTGCTGTCAACGAGGGATCCCTCTTGTGTTCCTTCAGAACATCACGGGCTTCATGGTGGGCAAGCAGTATGAGCACTCCGGCATCGCCAAGGATGGCGCCAAACTCGTGACCGCCGTGGCATGCGCTCGAGTTCCGAAATTCACCGTCATCATTGGCGGTTCTTTCGGGGCTGGAAATTACGGCATGTGCGGACGAGCGTATTCTCCCCGACTCCTCTTCATGTGGCCCAATGCTCGCATCAGCGTCATGGGCGGAGAACAGGCCGCCCAGGTCATGACCACCGTGCGCCGAGACGGTGCCGAGGCCCGAGGTGAGGAATGGAACGAAGAAGAGCAACTTGAATTCATGAATGAAATCCGCGAGCAATACGAGCACCAAGGTCACCCCTACTATGCCAGCGCTCGTTTGTGGGATGATGGGATCATCGACCCACGAGATACCCGAAGGGTACTGGCACTGGGCCTCAGTGCCTCCTTCAACGCACCGGCCGAGAAAACCTCGTTCGGCATATTCAGGATGTAGATGTGTTTGAAACACTGCTCGTAGCAAATCGAGGCGAAATAGCCTGTCGAATCATCCGGACTGCTCAAAGGCTCGGTTTGAAAACGGTGGCGGTGTACTCGGAAGCAGATCGGAATGCTCTCCATGTTCGACACGCCGATCAAGCCATATTCATTGGCGATTCGCCTGCGCGCGAAAGCTACCTGGTCGCTGACCGCATCCTTGCGGCCGCTCGGAAATCCGGTGCTGATGCGATCCACCCGGGGTACGGTTTTCTATCTGAAAATGCAGAGTTCGCCGAAGCCTGTGCCGAGGCCAACATTTCCTTCATTGGACCGCCGGCCTCTGCAATTCGGACCATGGGCCAGAAAGACCTTGCAAAGCGGCAGATGGAAGCAGCCGGCGTACCGGTCATTCCCGGCGAACACAACGAAGGACATGATCTGCAGTCGGCCGCTGCCCGCATCGGATTTCCGCTACTCGTCAAAGCCGTAGCCGGAGGAGGCGGTAAGGGCATGCGCCGTGTGGATTCACTCGACGGCCTTGATCAAGCCCTTGAATCGGCCAAACGGGAAGCCCTGTCATCCTTCGGAGACGACCGCCTGCTCATCGAGAAGTGGCTCGGCCAATCTCGACATATCGAAATCCAGGTTTTCGCGGACTCACACGGCGATGTCGTCCATCTCTTCGAGAGAGACTGCTCCTTGCAGCGAAGGCATCAGAAGGTGATCGAAGAAGCACCCGCTCATGGGATGCCCGAGAAGCTGCGTGCCGCCATGGGCAAGGCCGCCATCCGGGCCACTCAAGCCATCGACTATCGCGGCGCAGGCACCATCGAATTCCTGGTCGATGTCAGCAATGGCATGGAGGATGCCCCCTTCTACTTCATGGAAATGAACACCCGGCTCCAGGTCGAGCATCCGATCACCGAAGCCGTGACCGGCATTGATCTCGTGGAATGGCAGCTCCGGGTCGCCGCGGGAGAACCCCTCCCCCTGCGACAAGAAGAAATCCCCCTCCGAGGCCACGCCATCGAAGCCCGCGTATATGCGGAAGACGCTTCCCGACGTTACCTGCCTCAGACAGGCCGACTGATCCGCCATCGGCCGCCCGAAGCAGGCGAGCATATCCGTATTGACAGTGGCATCGCTGAGGGTGATTCCGTCACCATCCACTATGACCCGATGATTTCAAAATTGATTGCACGCGGCTCCTCGAGAGAAGAGGCTCTTAGACATCTGCGGGGTGCCCTGGAGAAATATCAAATCGCAGGCCTGATCACGAACCTCCCCTTCCTGCATGCGATCTCAAACCATCCTGGCTTCGTCATGGGTCGAATCGACACGAACTTCCTGGTCGATCACGAATCCACATTGGTTTCAGCCATGACAAAACGGGAGAAGACCCTGGTCGCCATGGCATGTGCTGTACTTCTCGCCGAAAGAGAGGCCAAGGCTCATCCGGAAGATGGAGCCGATTCTTTTTCACCCTGGGCTGCCACTGACAACTTCAGACTCAACGAGGACGGATTCGATGTACTCCGGTTCCGTCTTGGCAAAGAAGACCTCGACATCACCGCTCACTTCTCCCTCGACGCAAGAACACTGGAGTGGGACGATCAAGCCGCCACTCTCCGGAATGTAGAGCTCAGTGACAATCGCATTTCAGCCACGATCGACGGGAACCGATGGAAAGGCTTCTACGCGAGAGACGAAGACCGGATCTGGGTGATGTGTGAATCAAACACGCTGAAGCTGGAGATCAGGCAACGAACAAGATCCATCACTTCAAGCGGCACATCAGACGGAAGTGTTCGTTCAGCCATGCCCGGTAAAGTCACCGCAATCCTCGTGACCAGTGGAGAGAAGGTCGAAGAGGGACAGCCGTTGCTGACGCTGGAAGCCATGAAGATGGAGCACACCCTCACCTCGCCCCGAGGCGGCATTGTCAGCTCTTTTGACATCCAGAACGGACAGCAGGTCATGGAGCAGGAACTGCTCATGAAAATCGACCCCGTACCGGATGCTTGATCGAGAGCAGTAGAAGCACGCCACCCATCAGGCAGGAATCGGGTCTCAGCCCCTGCGCTTGCGCGCCGCGTCAGCCAGCTCTTCCAGGGAAGCCTCTGTCTGCTCCCAGCCCATGCAGGCGTCTGTAATGCTCTGGCCGTAGATCAACTCATCGACCTGCTGCTCATCGTGCTTCTGGTTTCCCTCCACCAGGAAACTCTCCAGCATCACGCCGAACACACGCTGACTTCCCTCCGCAATCTGACCCGCCAGATCGCGAACCACACTCGCCTGGACTTCGTGATTCTTTCCACTGTTCGCATGGCTGCAGTCGACCATCAAGCGGCCGGACAGACCGACCGACTCCAGCTTTTCGGCCACCGCCTCGACTTGATCCGCTGCATAGTTCGAATGACCGCCCCCGCCGCGAAGGATGATATGGCAGTCACTGTTCCCCCGAGTCTCGACGATGGCAGCTACACCCTGCTTCGTCACCGAAAGGAAACGGTGGGGGTTGGCGCTGGATCGGATGCCGTCCAGTGCAATCTGGATATTGCCCTCTGTTCCATTCTTGAAACCCACAGGCATGGAAAGCCCCGATGTGAGCTCCCGGTGGACTTGACTCTCGGAAGTCCGCGCACCAATCGCCCCCCAGCTGACGAGGTCCGCATAGAATTGGGGAAGGATCGGATCAAGAAATTCATTTCCGGCAGGCAGACCAAGCGAGAGTACGTTGAGGAGGAAAGCCCGGGCCGCCCTCAGCCCCTTGTTGATCGCAAAGCTTCCATCGAGGTCGGGATCATTGATCAAACCCTTCCAGCCAACTGTGGTCCTGGGCTTCTCAAAGTAGACGCGCATCACAATCAGGAGATCATCGGCCATCTTCCGCTGGCAGACAGCCAACCTTTCCGCGTACTCAAGCGCGGCCGCCGGATCATGAATCGAGCAGGGACCGACCACGACAACCACGCGGTCGTCTTCCCCTTTCATGATTCGACTGATATCCGACCGGGCGTTCACCACCGTATTCGAGATTTCCTCAGTGACAGGAAGATCTTCCATCAGGATCGCCGGTGAGATCAGGGGGCGAAGTCTTTCTATTCGGAGGTCATCGGTGGGCTGCATCATGACTGGATATAAGTAAGGGAAGAGGGCTCTCCCCGCCAGTCTTGGCTTGCGAGGGCTTCCTGTCTCGGCGAGACTCTAGAATCCTCTTCAAGACGGGACCCGATCCTCACGAAGATGCTTACCCTCGTTCAAGTCCAGAAAACGGTCCTCAGCGGCCTCCTCCTCCCTCTCGCTCTGGGTTGGATGGCCTGTGCGCACAGCCCCCCGTCGCCGGTGGATCCGCCCGCCAGGAACAAAACCCTGCTTTCGGGCAGCCACCAACTCAGCTTCGAGGGGCGGCGATCAGGCGAGGGGTATTTCTCAAGAGATGCAAGGCAGCTCATCTTCCAGAGCGAACGTGAGCCAGGGAATCCCTTCTACCAGATCTATACCCTCGACCTTGAAAACGGGATGAGCCAGCTGGTATCTCCCGGGGTAGGAAAAGCAACGTGTGGCTTCTTCCATCCAGGGGGCCGACTCGTCCTCTTCTCCTCCACGTATCTAGACCCGGAATCCATCGCGAAGCAACGCGCGGAAATAGAACTGAGAGCCGAAGGCACTCCCCGGCGATACGCGTGGGACTATGATGAGCAGTACGACATCTTCAGTGCCGTAATCGACCGCCCCGAAGACAAGACTCCCAAAAGGCTGACACGGGAAAAAGGATATGACGCCGAAGCAGCCTGGTCGCCCAATGGACGGCAAATCATCTTTGCTTCCAATCGCCATGCCTACGCGACCGGCGCCAAGGTGGACGAAGAACGGCTGGCCAAAGACCCTTCGCACTATATCGACCTCTATATCATGGATGCGAGTGGCCGAAATGTCAGACGACTGACCGAGAACGAGGGCTACGATGGAGGCCCGTTTTTCAGTCCAGACGGAGAACGAATCGTCTGGAGAAGATTCTCGCCGGATGGGGAACGAGCTGAAATCTACACGATGAAAACGGATGGCAGCGACATTATCCAACTCACCCACCTCGACGCCGTTTCATGGGCTCCGTTCTACCACCCCTCTGGCGAATACATCATCTTCAGTACGAATCTGAACGGCTTTGACAACTTTGAGCTCTACATGGTGGATGCCCGAGGCCAGAAGGAACCGGTTCGCGTCACCGAAAAGCCGGGTTTCGATGGATTGCCCGTCTTCTCACCCGATGGAAAAGAACTTGTCTGGACCAGCAACCGGACCACGAAAAAGCAGTCTCAACTCTTCCGGGCAGACTGGAATGATGTTCTTGCGCGCTCGCTGCTTGAACTCCCGGACCAGAGAGGCCCCACAGCAAAGAACCTCCTGCCCCTTCCCGAAGACCTCAATGATCGGATCCATGAAAAGGACCTCGAGGCTCATGTGAAGGCCTTGACCGATCCTGTCACCGAGGGGCGCCTGACCGGAACCGCCGGCGAGAAGATTGCGAGTAGTTACGTGGCTCGTGCTTTCAGGAGCATGGGTCTGAAACCCGCCGGAGACAATGGTGCCTACTTCCAGAGCTTTGGCTTCACCGCAGGAATCTCCCTGGGAGAAGGCAATCGTCTGGACCTTCGCGTTCCCGATTCAGGAAANCTCTTCGAATACCAGGTGGGGACCGACTGGATACCTTTCTCATTTTCTCGAGAGGGCCAGGTCCCTGCGAGCGAAGTCGTCTATGCGGGCTATGGGATCCAGGCTCCTGGAACGGAAATGCAGAGAGCCATCGATGACTACGCAGGAATCGATGTCACGGACCGCTGGGTTCTCGTCTTCCGTTATCTCCCGGAAGAGTTGAGCCCTGAGTCTCGACAGCACCTTCATCGCTATTCCAGCATCAGACACAAGGCCATGGTGGCCAGGGAGCAAGGTGCGAAGGGGCTGCTGGTCGTCAGTGGCCCGCGATCGAAAGTCCGGAATCAACTCGCCCCGCTCAAATTCGACGTTTCATTGGCAGGGACATCCATTGCCGCACTCAGCATCACTGATGCCCTCGCAACAGAATTGATCAAGGCCTCTGATTGGACACTGGAAGAACTTCAAGAACGAACCGATTCAAGCAGCGACACCCCCGGCTTTGTCGTCCCAGGAGCCAACCTGAGCGCCAATATATCCCTTGAGCGTCAAAGNAAAACGGGTCGGAATGTGCTGGGGAGACTTCAGGTCGGTCCATCACCCAGCCGGGAATTCATTGTCCTCGGAGCTCATCTCGACCATCTGGGTTCAGGCGGAAGCTCTTCTTCTCTTGCCGAAGAAAACGAACGCAACGAGATCCACCCCGGCGCCGACGACAACGCATCCGGCGTGGCCGCGATACTCGAAATCGCCCAGCAGCAGGCACAACTCCTCAGTGAAGGTCGCCTCCCGGCCNACCGGGACATTTTGTTTGCAGCCTGGTCGGGTGAAGAGCTCGGNCTGCTCGGNTCCGCTTTCTGGACGGATCATGCCGTCAATCCCCACAGCACACAGGCCGGACTCTCGTCCAGCGTCATCGCCTACCTGAATTTCGATATGGTCGGTCGAATGCAAGACTCGGTATCGATCTACGGCGTGGGCTCAAGCCCGGTCTGGCCTCGGGAAATCGAAGCGGCCAATGTGCCCATCGGCATCGCCATACAGACCCATCAGGAAAGTAGCTTGCCTACGGATGCCACTTCATTCTACAACCGCCAGGTGCCGACCCTCGCCGCATTCACCGGCTCGCACACCGACTATCACACGCCCACAGACACCGCCGAAAAACTCGACTACAAAAGCCTGAGGGANATCGCCCGACTCATGGGCCAGATCAGNCTCTCCCTGGCGACGCAAAGTGATGCCCCCGCTTTCATTGAGAGCACAGAGAAACCACAAGGGGCTCCCAGGGCCAATTTGCGAGCCTATCTTGGCACGATTCCCGACTACGCCAGCAGTGAAGTAATGGGAGTGCCCCTCTCGGGCGTCAAGAAGGGCGGCCCCGCCGACGAAGCCGGATTGCGCGCTGGGGATATCATCATCGAACTCGCCGGCCGGAAGATCGAAAACATCTATGACTACACGTTCGCAATCGAAGCCCTGAAGATCGGAGAAAACAACTCCGTCACGGTNAATCGAGAAGGGAAGAGCGTGGTACTCACGATCGTCCCCGGCTCCAGAGAATAGTCCTCTCTTTTCAAGAATCGGAGAGCGGGAGCGCCTTGGTGCGAACAGCCATGCTGCACAGTGAAACGATACGGAATTTNCCGCCGCTCCCATCGAAACCATTCCACTCACGGAAATCGCGANCTTGATTCGAATCTCCCTCATCCTGGTCCTCGCCTGCGGACTGGCTCTTGCACTCTGGNTCTACGGACCGGGGTCAAACCACTCCCAACGAGAACTCTTCTCCTTGTTTGATCAGGAAAGTCGGGTGGAACTTTTTTCCAATCTCCACGCCATGAAGCCATCGCAAATGGTTTCAGCCTCAAGCAAGCCACGCTTGTTCCATCGCATACCGGCCTCCATCGAAGCTGGCTATACCTGGGAAGGCCGCGAAAAATCCCTGGACGATTTCCTCGATGAAACAGCGTCCATGGGCATCATGGTCCTGGTCGATGGGGGGATCATCGAAGAGAGGTATGCGCCGGGAATANATCAGGAAACCCGCATCTCAGCCTGGACGGCGCTCCAAACCTACCTCACCACCCTGGTGGCCATCGGAATCCAACAAGGAGTCATCGAAAGCCTGGATGATCCCGTCAAGAAGTATGCGCAGGATTTCGACGGTACGGACTACGGGGATGTCACCCTACGAGACCTCTTGAACGGACGTTCNGGCATGGATGCCACACCGCCCGCGAGTTCCCTGATCCCTGAAACCGTCTGGACCTACATGGATCTCCTCCGCTACCCGGAAAACCCGGACGAGACGGCTCNGACCATGAAGTCCCGAACCGAAGCCGCACGCGGAGTCCACGTCACCCCCACGGACCCTCATGTACTGGGCGCTGTCATCCAGGGAGCATGGGGCCATGACCGATCCCTGGTGGACATCCTGCAGGAAGAACTCTGGGCGCCTTTGGGATTTGGCGGAGAGGCCTACTGGGTACAGGATGCGACTGGAGCCGATGGGAACGTCCTTACGAGATGCTGCCTCAGCATGCGGCTTCTTGAATTCGCCCAACTGGGCCAGGTTCATCTTGAGCACGGATCGTTTCGAAACGAGCAGNACCTTCCAACCNACTGGATCGAGCGCCGCGAACTCTCGCCTCGGGNCACGGCGACACAAGACAACCAGGATCCGANANCAGGCTACGGGATGGGNTTCCAGCGTCTTGACGANGCCCAGGAGGAACTCATCGCTCCAGGTNCTTTCGGACAGTNTCTCTGGATCGATCATGAAAACCAGATCGTGATCGCACAATTCAGCTCTGGCCATGGAGGCGAAGGGCCGGGTCTTGAAGAAAAACTACGGGCCTATCGTGCCATCGCAGAAGCCGCCCAGGCACAACGACCCTACGAAAGGGTCACCTCCACGGGCCAAGCGGANNACTCCACCCAGGAAGTGCCCACCGAAAGGAACGACCCGCAATAGGATCTCCTCGCGGGAATCAGACGATGGGTCAATTATCGCGTTCGACTTCCTGAAGATATTCAAGCTCCATGATNGTATCTTCAAGAGCTTCGAGGATGGCTTCGTCGCCTCCCCTGCTTCGACGNACACGTAGGGCCGAAAGAAGATTTTCCAACTGAAAATCAGCGATGACTTCAAGAGCCGCGATATTCACCTCTTCGGATTGATCATCCAGCGCACGAAGCAGCGGTGCGCTGATATCCTCNTCTTCCATCATGGAAAGCGAGGCAATGGCATCCAGCTTGAGATCCTCGTCCAGGGCGTTATCGATGACCATCCCCAACCCTCGGACCGCAACCTCACCACCCTGGTCCTCCAGCTCAAGCATGTAGTCGAGCACTGCCTCATCGTCACCCGNAGCCAGAGAGGAATCCAGTCGANCGGTGAGATCGCCCTCTGGATCAAGAGTCGTGGCGACTTCCGGTACGGCGCGCGCCCCCGACGGCGTCTCNCCGGAATCCATTGTCTCAATGAGCTCAGATTGGCTGGCCATGCGTCGCAATTCGGCGCGCTTTTCGTCCGCCGAAAATCGATCCTCCTCTACCGAATCCGAACANCCGGCCGAGCCGATCAAACCCAGGANGCAGAGAAACGGAACCACGCAGGACTTTCGAAAACAATGCATGCCGAGANTCCTCCATCCCNGTCTGATTGGTGGCCAAAGCTGGATTTCCCGGGGAAAGGCCCCTGGGTTGCGTCGGGCCATATTGACCCAGAATGTCGGTGATCTCAAGCGAATAAGGAATCGGATGACTTGAAGATCGAATCAGAAACGGTCAAAATCGGACTGGAATCATTTCCTGCGCCAAAACCGGAAAGAGGTGAAGGATGGTCGTTGAAGGTGGATGCTACTGCGGCAGAATGCGATACAAGGCGGAAGGGGATCCCGCCTTCAAGGCCCAGTGCCATTGTCGAGAATGTCAGTACATTTCGGGCGGCGCTCCCAACTTCCTGATGGGAATGATGGAGTCGGGGTTCTCCTATTCAAGTGGAATCGCCAAAGCCTTTACACGAAGCGATCTTGAAAATCCGGTCACACGGGAGTTCTGCGGAGATTGCGGGACCCACCTGGTCAGCAGGGTCCCGGGAGCGCCCGGTATGGTTTTCATCAAAGTCGGCACCTTCGATGACCCGGGTCTTTTCGAGCAGCCCCAGATGGCCATCTTCACCGTGGACAAACAGACCTTTCATCATCTGCCCGATGGAATCGCTTCATTCGAAAAAGGCCCCAACTGAAGAATCCGGCCGATTCCACATTCGAGCATCTCGGCGGATCAAGAGGATGAATACATGGGAATCCTGGTTTTCTTCTTGTGGTTGGTATCCGCCTGCATTTCCTACGTTCTTCTTGGAGGCTTCCTCGAGAAATTGATCGAGGGGTATGATGCCTCTCGGATCTCCAACCTCCCCCTTTGGGTGACTGGGGTTGCCCTTCTCATCAGTATCGGTGCAACGCTGCTTTGGGCGTCGAGAGTTCCAAAAGTTCCCCATTCCAGGACTCCGCGGGCAAGCCAGCGAAGGCGTTTCATCGGCGCCGCTCTCGGCTCGGTGGCGGGAGTAGCGGCGGCCGCCGCGGCGGGAGTCCTTCGGAACCGCGAATGGTACTCCGTCACAGGCCGGAACATCTTCCTGGTCAGGCCGCCCTACAAGGCCAAGCAGTACCAGTCCGACTGGGCCGACTCACGCATTGCCCGCTATCGGCGACTCGGACGAACCGATTTCCGGGTATCCGACATCTCTCTCGGAACCGGATCCTCGACGGGAGGCCGATTGACCCCTCAAGTCGCACGGGAAGCCATCGACCGGGGAATGAACTACTTCGATACAGCGCCCGACTATGCGGCCTCAGGCTCGGAGCAGATCCTGGGCGAAGCCATGAAGGGGGTGAGGGACCGTGTTTTCCTGGCTACGAAGTTCTGTACTCCTCAGGGTCATCTCGGACCCGGTTCCACCGTTCAGGATTACATGGACGCCGTCAACTCCAGTCTTCAAAGATTGAAAACCGATCACGTTGATCTCGTCCATATCCACTCATGCAACAGCGTCGATCGCCTGATGGACGAGAACGCCCACGAAGCCTTCGACCGACTCAAGGCACAAGGCAAGGCCCGATTCCTGGGCGTTTCCACGCACACACCCGATCTGGAAGAGGTCGCCAATGCGGCCATCGACAGCAATCGCTTCGACGTAATGATGCTCGCCTACCACTACGGCGCCTGGCCGGGCATCGGTCAGATCATCGACCGGGCGGCAGCCAATGATATTGGAGTCGTCGCCATGAAGACCCTGCGTGGCTCCTCTCATCAGGGTCTACGAGCGGTCCAGGATTCCCCAGAATCGTTCACGCAAGCTTCTTTCAAATGGGTTCTTTCCAATCCAAGTGTTTCATGCCTCGTGATTTCGCTTTGGGAACGAGCCCAGATCGACGAGTTCTTCTTCGCTTCAGGCCAGGATCCCAGCCCCGATGAATACGCCGTCCTCGAGAGCTACGATCAATCGACTCGTAGCATCCAGTGCCGCCCTCACTGCGGAGACTGTTTGAGCCAGTGTCCCGAGAACCTTTCGATTCCGGACATCCTGAGGCAACGAACCTATTTCGAGAACTACGGTGCGGAAAAGGAAGGCATGCGGCTCTACTCTGAGCTTGAGAAGAACGCGAGTGTCTGCGCCGCGTGTCCGGCGCCTTGTCAATCGGGCTGCTCTTATGGGATCAATATCCCAGACGAACTCAAGAAAGCGCATTCACTCTTGAGCCTAGACCCCGGGGAGTCCCATTCTCGCGGCTAAGCCGTTAAACTCCAGAGCACCACAGGGCATTCCATAGCCAAGGAATCCCGACTAGAGAGCTCCATACTCCTCACCTGACTGACTTCAGCCAGGAGACACCCGGGAGAAAGACCCATGTCCATCGGCGAGAAGAATACCCATGCCGAATTCTACTACCGCGTTCCCATGAAAGACGGTGAACAAAAACCTTCTTTCGGAAAGAACCCCATCGACCCCACCGTCATCCGGCATCAACCCCATCGGAAGGTCGTCACCAACGCCCGCCACATCCAGACAACGCTGGACAATGAAGGATTCGTACTGAGAAAACACGAATCGCGGGTCAAGGACTTCTATGACGCATCTGAGATAGAGGAGAAGTACTACCCGGAGATCATGGAACTGGCGCGCGAAATCACAGGTGCGAAATCATTCCGTATGCTCGGCCACATTACCCGGAATGAAGCGGAAGCCGAGGCGGGAAAAGGACTGGGGGCTCACAGACTGGTCCACAACGATTTCACACCGGCGCTGATGGACACCATCCGGGATTTCGTCACGGATACCCATCGACTTGAAGGCCGTATCGCCATCTTCAATGTCTGGAGGCGCTTCGACACAGGCCATCTCCATGCCCCACTCGCTGTTTGTGACAGCCAATCCATCTCGGAGAAGGACCTGCTCCCGACGGATCTGCATGACTACGGTGGCCGTGAGGGGTTCAAACTGGAGATCTACCAGTCACTGAACAGTGATCAACATCGCTGGTTCTACTACCCCGAAATGAAGAGGGATGAGGTCGTCGTATTCCGAACACTGGATACGGCCAAGGATCCTTTTATTCCAACCCTGCATTCGGCTTTCGATCACCCCGATTGCCCCGACCGTACACCTGTTCGGGAAAGCATCGAAGCCCGAGTCCTCTGTTTCTATCAATGACGGATCAAGAAAGATTCCCTGACCCCAGAAGGCCCTTGATGACCGATCCGGATCCTGGGGTACTGTCAATCCAGCATTCCGACTCTGAGCTCGGCAATCCGGCCGAAAAGAGGAGAACATGACCGACCTCCATCCCGCGCCTCTTCTGGCTGTCATCGGCGGCAGTGGACTCTACGAAGTCCCTGGCCTGGAAGACCTTGAATGGAAGACGGTCGAAAGCCCGTGGGGCCAACCTTCTGATGACCTTCTTTTTGGCCGGATCCGCGATACGCCCGTGGTCTTCCTGCCGCGCCATGGTCGAGGCCACCCACTCAGTCCGTCGGACATCAACTACCGAGCGAATATCGATGTCTTGAAACGTTCGGGTGTCACCGACATCATCTCACTCTCGGCGGTCGGCTCTTTTCGCGAAGAGCTTGCCCCCGGAGACTTCGTGATCTGTGATCAGTTCATCGACCGGACTTCGGCTCGCAAGACCAGCTTCTTCGGCTCCGGGCTGGTCGCTCATGTTTCCATGGCCCACCCCGTCAATCCTCGACTCGGAGACTGGTCCGAGGACGCGTGCCAAGAGCTCGGAATCCCGGTTCACCGGAACGGGACGTACCTGGCCATGGAAGGACCTCAGTTCTCGACCCTGGCCGAATCCACTCTCTACAGACAGTGGGGTTGTGATGTCATCGGCATGACGAACATGCCTGAGGCCAAACTCGCTCGCGAAGCCGAAATCCCGTACTGCACAGTCGCCATGGTGACCGACTACGATTGCTGGCACCCCGAACATGACAACGTCAGTGTGGAAACCATCATTGCGACACTGAAGAGCAACTCGCTCAACGCCAACAAATTGATTGCTGGAATCGTTCCTCGCATGAAGGAGAGGCCGGCGCTCTGTCACTCAGGCGACGACCGCGCTCTCGAAGGAGCCATTATCACGGAACCCGGCGCAAGAGATCCGGAACGGATGGCCAAGCTGGATGCGATCGCCGGACGCGTCTTGAACACTTGATCTGGAGTAGACCCACACGATGGACCTGAAGCAACTCGTTCGTACAATCCCCGACCATCCGAAACCCGGAATCATGTTCCGCGATATCACCACCCTGATGGAAGATCAGGCCGGATTCAAACAGACCGTGGATGAATTGGTCGAACCGCTTCGAGAGCTGGATATCACGCGCGTCGCAGGAATCGACGCGAGAGGCTTCATCCTGGGCGGGGCCGTGGCGCATCAACTTTCCACCGGCTTCGTGGCAATTCGAAAACTGGGAAAACTTCCGCATACGACCTTGAGCGTCGAATATGAACTCGAATACGGAACCGACACACTGGAAATCCATACGGACAGCGTAAAACCAGGGGACCGGATCTTCCTCATCGACGATCTCATCGCAACGGGTGGCACTGCCTGCGCGGCCATTGAACTGATTCGACGCTCCGGTGGAACCGTGGTGGGAGCCGGCTTCGTCATCGACCTCCCTGCTCTAGGCGGCCGCCGGAAACTCGAAGAGATGGATGTCCCTGTGCGTACCCTGATGGAATTTGACGGTGAATAGATAAGCAGCGTCCTTCACCCGCGCAAAACGATCGGCATCCCCCGATCACAGCAAAGAGAGATGATGGAACCCAAACGCAAGCGATCAATATGCCTCTACCTTCTGGGTTTCCTGTCCCTGAATCTACTTTCGGCGACCCACGCCAGGACAGGGCTCTCGTCGGAAGGAGCCGAGAACAAGGAAGCTGCAATCGAGGTTCTCCGCCCTGCCGTCAATCCTGACGACTGGCCTCTACACGGCCGCACCTATGCGGAGGACCGGCACAGCCCCCTCGAGCAGATCAACAAGGAAAACGTAAGAGACCTGGGGCTGGCTTGGAGCTATGCAACGGGGACCAAACGGGGAATGGAAGCCACGCCCATCGTCTCTGATGGCGTGCTTTACGCCACGGGATCCTGGAGCATCGTCTATGCCCTTGAGGCGGCCACAGGAAAGGAACTCTGGCGTTTCGACCCCCAGGTACCCAAGAACAAAGGCCGAGATGCCTGTTGCGATGTGGTCAACCGAGGTGTGGCGCTGTCGAAGGGCCGCGTCTTCGTGGGCACCATCGACGGGCGTCTCATCGCGCTGAATGCAAAGACGGGCCGGCCCATCTGGGAAGTCGCCACCACAGACCCTTCACGGCCCTATACCATCACCGGCGCTCCGCGAGTCATTGGAGACCGGGTCCTGATCGGCAACGGCGGCGCTGACCTGGGTGTCCGGGGATACGTCAGCGCCTATAACACGAACACTGGCGAGCTGGAATGGCGTTTCTACACGGTTCCGGCGAGCAAGAACGGGCCGCACGAACACGCTGAACTTGAAGAAGCGGCGAAAACATGGCCTGGGAATGCACTCTGGGAATCAGGCCTCGGCGGAACGGTCTGGGACTCCATGGCCTACGACCCAGAACTCGACCTCCTCTATGTGGGAACCGGGAACGCCTCCATCTACCACCGGGAATCCAGGAGCCCCGGTGGTGGAGACAACCTCTACCTCTCTTCCATCCTGGCCTTGCGACCCCAAACCGGAGAACTGGTCTGGCACTACCAGACCACACCCGGTGATCAGTGGGACTACACCGCTACACAACAGATGATCCTGGTCGACCGGGAGTGGAAGGGGCAGAAGAGGAAGCTGCTGTTCCAGGCTCCCAAGAACGGCTTCTTCTATGTGCTGGACCGGGAGACGGGCGAGCTCCTCTCTGCCGAGAAATACGCCCATGTCAGTTGGGCGTCGCATGTCGACATGGAGACGGGGCGACCCGTAGAACGAGAAGAAGCGAATTGGACCGACAAAGAAGCTGTTGTGGCCCCCCATGTCTTTGGCGCACATAGCTGGCATCCGATGAGTTTCGATGATGAGCGCGGGCTGGTCTACATGCCGAATCTGGCCTTGTTCTACTACTTCTCGCCCAAGAAGGACTTCCAGTACCAGAACGGTCTCTACCAGACGGGGGAAGACTTCGCGGCCATGAACGATCTGGGCGAAGAAGTCGAAGTGCTGCAAAACAGCGTCTGCTCACCCAGTCGACTGGTCGCGTGGAATCCCGAGAGCCAATCAGCCGCATGGGAAGTAAGACATGATTCGCCTGTGGGGGCCGGCGTGCTCTCCACCCGAGGCGGGCTGGTCTTCCAGGGTTCGAGCACGGGTGAATTCACGGCTTACGATTCAGACACAGGAGAAAAGCTATGGTCGGACCGGGCTCCGGTCGGCATCATGGCGGCTCCAGTCAGCTATCGCATCGGTGAGGACCAATACATCGCCGTCGTGGCCGGAGTGGGTGGCGCGGGCGGAATGAACTTCGCTCCCAAGATCGATTACGTGAATGCCGGCCAGATTCTCGCATGGAAATTGAAAGGGAAAGCCTCCATGCCAGAAGTCCAGAAGCGCAAGCCGGGCCAGGTTCAGGCCCGGCGAGTCGAAGCCTCCCCGGACCTGGTCGACATTGGGCGTGGACTCTATGGCGAGCACTGTGTCCGATGCCATGGTCCGGGAGCCGTCTCAAGCGGCCTTCTCCCCGACCTCCGGTACTCCAGTCAGGATGTGTACGACAACTGGAACGGCATCGTGTTGGGAGGGATGCGAGGCATGGACGGCATGGCCAGCTTTGCCGACGCGCTGACTCTCACCGAATCAAATGCAATCCGGGCCTATGTATCCTCTCGAGCCCACCGGGAGCCGACCGTCATTGACTGGGTGCTCCAAAAAGTCGCCGACAGTTCCATCTGCGTTCCCGCAGAATGGGCCACGGACTGAGCCTCTCATGGCGTCCGAGCGCCAGATGGCCCCGTCCTTCCTATGCGATCAAGCCGCCACCGGGGAAATCACGAACAAGCGCAATGGAATGCCGCTTTGGGCATCAACCTGATTTCGGAAATCCCAGATCCACTCCGCGATGCTCGGGGTCGGGCCATCGGGTCGTGACGACTTTGGGACGGGTATAGAACTGCACCCCTTCCGGTCCGTAGATCGAATGACTGCCGAACAATGAATTCTTCCAACCGCCAAAGGAATAGAAACCGAGCGGGACGGGGATCGGCACATTCACACCCACCATGCCCACCTGGATCTCACGCTGGAATTGACGAGCCGCCCCCCCGTCATTCGTGAAGATCGCCGTGCCGTTCGCATACGGATTCGCATTGATGAGATCAATCGCATCAGAGAACTGCTCTGTACGTACGACGCTGAGCACAGGGCCGAAGATCTCCTCGCGATAGATCTCCATATCGGCCTGCACCTGGTCAAACAGGGTGGGACCCACAAAGAAGCCCTTCTCACATCCCGGAACCTGGATGCCCCGACCATCCATGACCAGTTCAGCCCCTTGCTTTTCTCCCGAGTCGATACATCCCACGACCCGATCCCGATGCTGTGACGAAATCAACGGACCCATCTCCGATTCAGGAGCGCTGGCAGGCCCGACCTTGAGAGCCGAAATCCGTTCTTTGAGCTTGGGAATCAGCCGGTCGCCCGCATCTCCCACAGCGACCACGACTGAAATTGCCATACAGCGCTCGCCCGCAGAGCCATACCCGGCCGAAACCGCGGCATCCGCAGCCAGGTCGAGATCCGCATCAGGCAGAACAATCATATGGTTCTTCGCGCCGCCCAGAGCCTGCACCCTCTTGCCATGACGAGAACCCTCCTCGTAGATGGAGCGCGCCACCGGCGTCGAGCCGACAAAGCTCAGAGCCGCCACATCGGGGTGCTCGATCAGTCGCTTCACCGCAACACGGTCCCCTTGAAGTACATTCAGCACTCCCTCGGGCAGGCCGGCACGCTGAAAGAGATCAGCCAGATAGAGAGACGCCGAGGGGTCTTTCTCCGACGGTTTGAGAATCACTGCATTTCCGCAAGCCAAAGCATTGGGAATCATCCAAAGAGGAACCATCACAGGGAAATTGAAGGGTGTGATGCAACCCACCACTCCCAGCGGCTCCCGTACAGACATGATGTCCACGCCAGACGAAACTTCCTGCGACTGGGAACCCTTCAAGTGGTGCGCGATTCCACAAGCGAACTCAACAGACTCAAGGCCTCGCTGCACCTCACCCCGAGCATCATCCAGGGTCTTTCCGTGTTCCGCGGAAACGATCCCAGCGAGTTCATCCTTCGACTCATGAAGAAGGTTCCGAACAGAGAACATCACCTGCATGCGTCGCGTGAGCGATGTGTTACGCCAACCTGTGTAGGCAGCGAGAGAAGAGGCAACAACCTGATCGGTTTGATCGACATCGGCGAACCCGACCTCAGCGATCACTTCTCCCGTGGCAGGGTCGTGAACAGGTCCGGACTGACCTGATCGGCTCTGAACAACTTTTCCATCCATCCAGTGAGTAATCGTCTTCACGAAGGGAATCTCCTCGCTTGAGTGCCTGTTGCAAAGGGGGAGACGAAAAGAAAAAGGGACATGCTCACCCGTCGCCAAAGACGAGCCAAGATAGCCGCTTTTACCCCTCCGTCATCATGATCAGGACAAATCCGTGTTAAGTGTTAAGAAGCCTGAGAGAGGGATCGACTAGGACTCGTAGGGAGTCCACTCGTCCGATTTCTGGGAAAGGCGATCCGCAATCACGCGAAATGTCGTGGGATGATGACCCAGACCACAGTGACTACTCCAGACCCCGACATTCTCACTCAGTGGGCCCTCTTTCCCGACACAGCTGCGCCAGT
Organism: Spirochaeta sp.; assembly: GCA_002691025.1. Taxonomy (GTDB): domain Bacteria; phylum Myxococcota_A; class UBA9160; order UBA9160; family UBA4427; genus MED660. Next base: position 84,525 of record NZGT01000080.1, read on the forward strand.
TAACAATTCCATCGCTTCGGGTATAGATCGCGGTCGTCGGCACCCGAAGCGGTCGCCGTAGTTGCTCCAGCAAGGCCGGCTCATCTTCCAGGCCCGCGGCTGCGGCCGAAGCCAGGAAGGAAACATTGTTCGCCATGGGATCCTGGAAAGGGCTCGCCAGTGTAATCACCATCCTGACATTCTCGGGGAAGGCACGCGCGATTTCACGCGCATAGATCCCGCCTAGACTCCATCCAATCAGACTGATCTTCTGCTGATAACGTTCGGTCAAGTCTTCGAAGCGGGACTGCATCCCCTCCAACGTTTCAGAAGAAGGGCCTCGATTCCGGCCCAGGCGCCAACCATGAACGCGATAGCCCAAGGAAGCCAGGAATCGACGCAGCGCCAATGTGGACACGTCGCCTGCGGTAAAGCCCGGGAATACGAGCACCGGATGCCCATCTCCATGCGGGGATCTTCTAAGGAGCGGAAGATTGGCCAGCAGGATCCCGAACTCCAGCCCGGCACGGGCTTCAAGTGCGAGCAGGGGAAGAGGCGGAGGGGCGAGTTTCCCGGCAGGGCCAAATGACATCGCTCGATCTGTGCCTCCATTCCATACCGCCGCATGAACCCTGTGGACCGTAGCAGAAAAGGGGTTCTTCATTTCCTGGCAGAGGCCGCTAGAATCTGGCTTCAACCACGGAGGCTTTCATGTCTGATCTATTGCGATCACCCTTTCACGCGCTCTACGAAGAACACTACCCTGACGTCGAATGGGAAGATTGGGGAGGATACGGGTCGGCCTCCCTGATGGGCGACGCGGATGACGAGATCAAGGCCATCAGAACCGATACGGTCATGTTCGACATGTCGCCTGTCGTGAAGTACCGCATCAAGGGCCCGGAAGCCGAAGCCTTCCTCAACAAGCTGACGACCCGACAAATGGCGATCAAACCCGGACGGGTCCGCTACACATGCTGGTGCAATCACGAAGGCAGACTCCTCGACGATGGGACGGCCTTCCGGATCTCAGAAGACGAGTACCTTCTATGCCCAGGCGAGCGACATCCGGAGCACTTTCCCGACGTGGCAAAGGGAATGAACGTGGAAGTCAAGGAAGTCACCGGCGAAATCGCGTCGCTCACCATCCAGGGCAAGACCTCTCTTTCCACGCTTCAAAAAATCGGGATCAAGGGACTGGAGCAGCTCGCGCCGTACAGCTTTGAAAACTACGACTCGCCCGCAGGAGAAGTCCGGATATCTCGAACCGGATTTTTCGGAGACCTCGGATACGAACTGTGGATGGACCTTGATCAAACTGAAGCCATCTGGAAGGCCCTGATCGAAGCAGGGACTCGCCCCATCGGAATGGTCACGCTCTGCAACGGGCGGCTGGAAGCGGGCATGTTGATTCCCGGAGAGGGCTACGATTTCGAACCGGCCACCCCGGATGGCAGCTCCGCTCACCCCCTCAATCGCTCTCCATTCGAGGTCGGACTCGGATTCCTTGTCAGCAAGAAGAAGCCGGAATTCATCGGGCGAGAAGCCCTTCTCGCAGAAATGGAGGCTGGCTCCACCTGGGCACTCATTGGACTTGAGCTGGAAGGCGAGCAGGGCTCCGAACACGGAGACAAGGTCTTCCACGAGGACAGGGAAGTCGGCTTCATCACGTCCGGCTTCTACTCTGTAAGCCTCGGCAGGAATATCGCCTTGGCCAGCGTGGAGGCCTCCCTCGAAGAAATCGGCACCGCGTTCCAGGTCGAAACCAAGAGTGGCCGAGTCGGTGCCCAATCGGTCGAGAAACCCTTCATCAATCCGGAGCGGAAATCACAGATGCCCGCCCCTGCACTCTGAGTCGGGATGCGATGATCTGAGACGGACCGAGAGAGTCCGCGCTCAGATCGGCTCGCGACGCTTCACGCGACGAAGAAGACCGAGGGCCAGGATCGCGGTCAGGCCCAGGACGACTCCTGTTGGCTCGGGGATACGGAAGGTCTCGTCACGGATGAGACAATTGTTCGTCTCATCCAATTCCTCGAGCCCCCCGATGGAGTCCGCACAAGCGATCCAATAGAAAGGCCCCCTCCCCTGCGTCCCAACCTGAGGCAGGCTCTCGGGAATCGTGGCGTCCACCGAAGAGCAACTCGCCTGGACTCCTCCTGCCAGATCTTCGATCCAGCAACTCCCTATCTGGGAATCGATTCCCGTGTCCAGAACCCGATCCGCTGAAAGGTGGAATGTCACCGGAAAACTGGACAAACCGAATCCGTCATTGGCGACATCCGCTTCAAGAAGAACCGGATCACCTCGATTGGCCTCACTGGGGACCACCATCGAAAGCACACTGACGTCCGGCAGGTAGTCCGGATCACACGCGTCCCCGATCCCATCGAAATCGCTATCCCTTTGATCCGGGTCATACACCGAGGGACACAGATCCTCTTCATCCGGAATTCCGTCTTCGTCACCGTCGGGCTCGAAGAGATCCGCATCAATCCACTCACCGACCAGGAAGACCGCTTCCGGATCGGGCAACAAAGTGCCCCGCGCCATCCGAACCTCCACATCTTCGGAAGCCATTCGGAGCCAGACCAAACTGCTTTCTTTGTCGCCCACGACAATCCGTCTTGCATCCACCACCCCCAGATCGTCTTCGGACGGAATAACATCAATCAGGTTGAGGTCGTCGGCAGGAGGATCAAAACGGAAATCCAAGTCACCCGGCGCGGGAGCACCGGGCTGGTGACATGTGGCGCAATTCACAGCCAGGTGCGAACGAACCCGCAGGTCTCGGTCGGCCGACGAGTCATACAAAGAGGCATAGCGATCGTAGGAATCAGGATCTTCCACTTCGGTGTCGAAGAGGTCGCGGCAGATCCAATCATTCAATTGCGAACCGTTGGGACCGGGTGTCGAAAGAGGAAAGCCAAGCTGCCGGGTGCGAGCGCCAAGAACGCGGCCCGCGGCCGTGGTGTGGCAGCCGAGACATTCAGAACGCCCCGGGTAGTGCCACGTCTGATCCCTGTCTCCCAGGTCGATGACTTCATCCAATGTATCCGGGAGGAGTTCTGCGTCCGTCTGCTCTTCATTCCAGCGATAGGTCAGACCCACCCATTGGGTTTCCTGACGGAGCATGATCCGGGTCTCCAACCGTCGCAGGCTCCCATCCGACCGCTCCAACTCAAAGTGCTTGATCGTCGCCGTGCCAATGGGGAAAAGCCAGGCATCCGTGGCACGGAACGAAACCTGATCACTCCCCGGAAGCGCCACCCACCTTCGCTTGAGTGCATTGTCCGACCAGAGACTGTTCGTCACTTCGTAGGGGATGACACCGGGCTCAACCTCCAACTGCTCCACATCTGAAAAAATTCCTGTCTCAGACAGAAGTGTCGGAAAGCTTCCTGGCACCTCTCCCCCGGGCTCATCCCGCCGCTCAAAGCGATAGAGATACCCGGGCCAAGGAGCGACAGCCAGGATCTCTCCACTCTGATCTTCACCAAAAGAGGCGATGCCCTGGGAAGAACTTCCGATGGCAATCGGGGATTCTCCAGAGCCTGGATCCCAGGCAGAAATCACCCGACTGATATAGTCGCTATAGATATAGACGCCTTGGAGCTCCGGGAACTGAGTGCCCCGATAGACGTAGCCTCCTGTCACGCTGGCTCCCGATGAAGTCGGGTGCGGGTATTCGATCACAGGGGGCACGGACGAAATTGACGAGCAGTCCTTGGAACCAGCATCCTGGCTGCCTTCACAGAAATCCCAGCCGAAATTGACGCCGCCGGGAGTGCCTGCCGGAAGAAAATGGATCTCCTCCCACTGATTCTGACCCACATCGCCGATCCATAGATCACCCGTCAAAGCGTCAAAAGAAAACCTCCAAGGATTCCGGAGGCCATAATGGAAGATGGCTCCCGATGCCTCCGGCTGATCCACAAAGGGGTTGTCGGCAGGAAAAAGAGAAGGCGCCGTTTCCCGAACATCCAGTCTGAGGATCGAACCCAGATTCGAACCCAGATCCTGGGCTGAATCCAACGGATCATACGAACCGCCGCCGTCTCCGACACCCACATAGAGATAATCATCGGGGCCAAACACGAGCATGCCCCCGTTGTGATTCACAAAGGTCTGGGGGAACTCGAAGACCAGTTCCTCCGTGCTCGGATCGGCGGCATTCGCGTCACTCTCGCTGGCCTCGAAGCGCACGATCTTCGTACACCAGGCCGTACCGCTACCGGGAGCACACCCGGAACTCGCCGTGAAGTTGACATAGAAACGACGGTTGGTCGCAAAATCCGGATCAAAAGCGAGTCCCAACAAACCCTGCTCATTTCGACCGTCTTCAACAAGCGAACGAATATCCAGGAAAAGAGAACTGCTCGTCACATCGTCGCGATTCTCGAAGACTTGAATCGTTCCGGACTGCTCAACGACAAAAAGACGATTCGTATTGTCCGGAGACGCAGCTACCAGAACGGGGCCCGAAAACGAGAGGTTCGGAAAGGCTCGAACGAGCCTCATGGGCTGAGGGTCGGGGTCTGCATTGAGAGGCAGATTGTGCCCCGCGAAGAGGATCCGGTCGGTTTCGTTGCAAACCGGGGCAGCCGACAAAACCCCGGGGATCACAACACCGAGCAGCATGCTTGAAACCAGCAGCCGGCAGAAATAGAGACCCAATACTCTTGTCATCCGCTGATACAACCTCTCACCCGCTTGGCACCCGCCTTGAAAGGACAACTCTATCCTACCCTATCGTGACAAAATACGATTTTCGTCACAGAAGAGAGTCGGGACAACAGACGCACTTTCAAGAACCATTGGGCAGAAATCCAGGAAAATACGTGCGTCCCACAAGCGACCCCAACACAAACAGGGAATCAGCCCGGGGCCCGAGGGGAATCTGCGCTCTCCTTGAGCCCATCGAACTGCTCATTGGATTCTTTGTAACGTCCAGGAGGGCGGAGGCCCTTCCAGGGTTTCCGGGCAGCCTTGCTGGGCCAACGGGAATCGGAACTCCCGGCGGAACTTCAACGAATCAGCCCAATTCGATCGGTATCGCCTCATAACGGTGCCAGAAAGGCATCCGCTGAAGCCGGAGGTCTGCCGGATCCACCGCCAAGCGGAGCCTCGGGTTCCTCTCCAACAGGGTCTGGACAGCAATTCGCACTTCCATTCTCGCCAATTGGGCACCGAGGCAGAAATGGGAACCGTGACCAAAAGCCAGATGGTGATTCGGGTTTCGTCCGATATCGAAACGTTCGGGTTGCTCGAAAGCATCGGGATCGTGATTGGCGGCACCCCAAAGCGGAATAACCGGGGCGCCCTTTGGAATCCTCACTCCATGCAAGACAATATCTTCGGTCGCATAGGCCTGCTTTGAGCCATGGACAGGTCCGCAAAAACGCAACATCTCTTCGACCGCTGAATCGATCAACGCAGGCTCCGCACGAAGCCGAGCCAACTGATCTGGATGCTGGAGGAGCGCCAGTACGCCGTTTGCAATCATATGTGTCGTCGTTTCAAACCCGGCCATGATCAGCAAGAAGAGCATGGCCAGTAATTCATCATCACTGAGCCTGGCCCCCTCTTCTTCTTCGTCGAGCAGATAGGTCAGGATGTCTTCGCCCGGATCTGATTTCTTTCGATCGATCACTTCACGCATGAAACGTGAAATCTTGCGAAGATCCCAGAAGATGCTTCTCAGGACGCTCCAACCCGAAAGTCCCTCACTGAGAATGCGAACCGTATTCTGGAACGAGGGCATCTCCGATTCAGACACACCGACGATCTGGGCGATCACCGCTGACGGAATGGGCTTGCAGTAGTCGGAAAGAAGATCGACCTTCCCTCTGGGCTCGATGGAATCAAGAAGCCCAGCGGAAAACTCCCGGACTTGACCACTCACACGCTCAATCGCACTCGGTCGAAAAGAGCGGTTGACCATATTCCGGAGTCGACGGTGCTCGGGGTCATCTTCGACGATCATGCTCAACGCGACGGCCATGACGGACCTCGGTAGCGGAATCGGAAAGCGACTCTTGCCCGTGGCCGTTGTACGATTCCGAGCCAGGCGAGGATCTGTCACGATATCGATGCAATCCTGATAACGGGAAACCGCATATATCTCGAGGCCTGCCATCTTGACTCGACAGACCGGGGCTTCTTCGCGCATCTGGGCATAGATTTCGTACTTCGATTCGGCAAACGTGCGACTTCCCATCTTGAGAGGCTGTCGAAGAGCCTCCTTTCCAACGGCCTGCGTCGCTGCTGCCATGCGATCCACCTCCTCTGGTCTGACTCCGGCCAGGACATTGACCTTGAAAACATCCTGAAGTGGCCTTATGCAAACATGTGGACGAACTTAGCCTATCCTCCATCTGCGAGACATCAGGACCCCGACAGCGAAGTGAAGGCAGTGGATTGATCCAGAAGGGCGACCCGATACCTACACGCTTCATCCATCCAGGAATCCCAGCCTGCATCACAGAAAGAGATGAGCCATGGCCAGAATCGAATTCCCCCCTGCCTTTCGTTGGGGAGCCTCTACGGCCTCCTACCAGATCGAAGGCGGGTGGCGCGAAGATGAAAAAGGGGAATCCATCTGGGATCGGTTTTCCCACACGCCGGGACGAATCAAGAACGGCGACACTGGAGACATAGCGTGCGATTCCTATCATCGTTTTGAGGACGACATCGCCCTGCTTCAGGAGATGAATCTCTCGAGCTATCGGTTCTCGATTGCCTGGCCGAGGATCCAGCCGTCGGGTCGGGGAAAAGCGAACTCAAAGGGCCTCGACTACTACGGACGACTCACCGATGCCCTGCTCGGAGCTGGAATCAGGCCTTTCCCGACCCTCTACCACTGGGATCTACCTCAGGCCCTCGAAGACGCAGGCGGATGGCCTCACCGGGATACGGCCGGACGCTTTACCGACTACGCGGAAATCATGATTTCCGCGCTGGGAGACCGGATCTCAGACTGGATCATCTTCAACGAGCCTGCCGTTTTTACGGCCTTGGGTTACTACCTGGGCACTCATGCACCCGGCCGGAGTAGCCTCGAAGATCTGCTGCGTGCGAGTCACACCGTGAACCTGGCTCAAGGTCAAGCCTTTGCCGCCATGAAAGCCACGCGATCCGATAGCTTCATCGGAACCGCTCACAGTATGTCATCGTGTGAACCTGCCGGTGACAAAGAGGCCGATCTACAAGCCGCAGAACGCTGGCATGGACTGAGCAACCTGCTCTTTCTTGAACCGGCGCTGAATGGGAAGTATCCGGATATCTTTCCAGACGGTCCACCTCTAGACGAAATGGGTTTCCAGGATGGGGACATGGAGCAGATCCGAGCGCCCATGGATTTCGTGGGCATCAACCTGTACTCCCGTACGCGGGTCACTGCACAAAGCGGAGGCCCGCTGAATATAGGAGCAGTCCCCGTCCCGGTTGAAAATGACGATTCGAGTTCCATCACCGATATCGGCTGGGAGGTATGGCCGGACGCCCTCTATGACATGCTGATGCGGATCACAAACGACTACGACAGGCCCATCATCGAAGTCACCGAAAACGGGTGCGCCTACAACGACTCCCCGGACCATCAGGGCGTGATCCAGGACTCACGCCGAACCCGGTTCTTCCAGGGCTACCTGGAAGCCGTGGCCCGAGCCATCTCCGACGGAGCCGATGTCAGGGGTTACCACGCCTGGTCGCTCCTCGACAATTTCGAGTGGGCGGAAGGATACGGGCAACGGTTCGGCTTGAGTTGGGTCGACTTCAAGACGGGCCAACGCACCCTCAAGGAATCCGGTCGTTGGTATGGAACCCTAGCCGCAGAGAACGGATTCTCGACCTGATGGGGGACTGGAGTCGGGTTTTCTGTGCCAAATCCGATGTAAACCCCTAGCCTCCCAGACAGTCAAGACTCCACGCTACGTTTCTTCCACCCATCAGGAGAACATTCAAATGAGCGTACTCATCATCTGTCTCTTCATCGGAGCCATTCTCCCGATTGCTCTTTCCTGGGTCGGCGGCTACTTCCGGATGCAGCAATTCGGAAAGGTCGACAACAAGAATCCGAGAGCCCAATCGGCGGGACTCGAAGACACAGGAGCCCGAGCGGTTGCGGCCCAGCAAAATGCCTGGGAAGCCCTGGCCCTCTTCACTGCGGGCGTGGTGGCCTTTCACGCTCGTGAATCTGTCTCTGATATCGCTGGCATTCTCGCCATGGTGTGGGTGGCGGCGCGTGTGCTGCACGCGATCTTCTATTTGATTGACCTGGATGTCCTGCGAAGCCTCGCCTTCATGGTCTCCCTGGGCTGTTCGCTCGCCCTTTTCTTCATATAGAGATCGAGAGCCACACCCACTCAAAAACGAAGTCGGGACCCGATTCCGGACTCCCTCTTCAGGGTTGCTTCCTCAAGAAGAGGAAGCCGGGATGGATCCCGAACTGAAACATTTGAATTTGGAAAACCGGTGTGCGAACCTCGCCCCATGGAAAATCTTCCGGGCGACGAAATAGCGGGTGAGGCAGAGACCAGCGAAACGGGTCTTTCGTGGTACGACATGAAAGAGGGAGACGGCGCTCAGCCCGCCGGACCGACGAGTTCAGTAGAGGTCCATTACACGGGCTGGCTCCTCGATGGAACCAAATTCGATAGCAGCGTAGACCGGGGAGAATCCATCTCGTTCCCCCTCAACGCAGTCATCGCTGGTTGGAGCGAAGGCGTCGCCTCGATGAAAGTAGGAGGGAAGAGGAAACTCTTGATCCCTGCCCATCTCGGATATGGCGACCAGGGCGCGCCTCCCGTGATTCCGCCCGGGGCCACGCTCGTCTTTGATGTCGAACTGCTCGACATCACTGATTGAGGCAGCTTCCAGCGTTCATCCCATAGCTTCGCTCGTGTCCCGGCCTACTTGGCGAAGACCTCATGGCCCTCTTCGGGCATCGCCGGGTCATCCCCGTCCATGATCGCCTGCATGCGCTCTTTCACCGCTTTGCGGTGATTGGTATGGGTGTGGATGTAGAATGTGCCGTCCAGGATGGCGGCATGGACACGAGCCGCCACGTCATCCGCCGACATACCCACTTCCAGTTGCTTCCGGTACATCTCCGACGTTCCGTCCGAGTCTTCCGGCGAATAATCCATGCTTGTATTGGAAAGCTCTTCTGGACGATTCCTCTCGGATTCCCAGATGCGGGTATTCACGTGACCCGGACACAACACAGAGACACCGACCTGGCTGCCCAACCCCGTCAACTCATGATGCAGTGTCTCGGAAAGAGTCACGACACCATGCTTCGTCACGTTGTAAGGGCCCATGCCCGGCATGGAAACCACCCCCGCCATGGAGGCCGTGTTGACGATATGGCCTTCATCCTGCGCCACCAGATGCCTCCCGAATACCCGAATCCCGTGAATCACACCCCATAGGTTCGGACGAAGGGAAAACTCCCAATCCTCCGTGGTCAGCTCCCACATCAGTCCGCCTGAACCAACACCGGCGTTGTTGCAGACCACATGCACCGCACCAAAATGGTCCAGCACGCGATCCGCCAGCCTGTCCATGCTTTGAGCATCCGAAACATCGAGTCTCTGTCCAAGAACTTCGACGCCGGCCTCCTCAAAGCGACGACCCGCTTGATCCAGGGCACCTTCTTCAACATCCACCAGAGCCAGCTTCATGCCCTCATCGGCAAATTTCGTCGCCATGGCGAGTCCGATCCCACTCGCCCCGCCCGTGATGACGGCCACTTTTCCACTCAGATTCTTCATTCAAGGTCCCCTTCAACGGATTTCAATCAAGATGAGTCTCAGCGGCCCGATCAGCCATGAGCGACTTCATGGATGGCGTACTCCACACAGTCCGGATGCATCCGCCCCTCCCCCACAGCAATGGTCTTCGAGAGCCATGCATACTTCGGGTCACTCGATTCAAAGCGCACCTGGGTCAGAAAGAGGTTGTCGCCAAATTCAGTGGACCGGCCTTCCGAAATCGCACTCATGGCCGTCTCATTGAAATCCATCACGCCCGAATAGTGGACATAGATATAGGCACCATCCTCGGTCTGGAGAAGCAAGCGGACATCCGGCTGACCCAGCCCCTCCTCCCCCTGGAGAAACCATTCGCCGCCGCCCGGCAAGACCTGACCCTTGAGACGGTCTCCTTCGAATTCCCCGCCGCTGGCGTTGTAGATCGTCCTTGTTCCAGTCAATACCTTCCCCACCGCGACGGGGGCTTCTACACGAACGACGAGCTTCATCAAATGAATGAGTTTCACAAACCTCTCCCTTCAGTCAGAGTGTCTTCCAGAACGTGGGCCCCAGGAATCTTGACAAGCCACAGATCCAGATGCAAGCGATCTCCATCACGGAGAAACGGAGTGACGAACGCAGGTCGTCGAATACGGATCATGCCACCGACTCAAAAAGAAGGGGGATCGAGGCGGGGCCTCGAATGACCGGATTACTTCGGAAAGGAACGTCTTCAAACGAACACGCGAGCCTGATGTCCTCAAACGAAGCCAGGAAGTGACCGAGCGCAATCTCGATCTCCAGACGAGCCAGCTGCGCCCCGATGCAGAAATGACGCCCGATCCCGAAGGCACTCAAATCCCGGGGCTCACGGGTGATATCGAATTGATCGCAGTCTGGCATGAACAAGGGATCCCGCTGAGCGCTTGCCACGGATATGTAGACGGCTTGGCCCGCACGAACCTTCTTTCCCCGGATGTCCGTATCCTTCTTGGCGTAACGGCGAAGAAAGCGACCCGGCATCTCGTAGCGCACCATCTCATAAGCGGCATTGAACCTGCAGGATGGATCTTCCTTGAAGCGTTTCATCTGATCCGGATGACGCAGCAACTCCAACATCCCAAAGGACAACGAATTGGCCGTGGTCTCAGCCCCCGCAACCAGCAGCGCTGAAATCAACGAAAGGATTTCATCCGTATTGAAACGATCCCCTTCGTGCTCCACCTGGACCAGATGGCTCATCAGGTCATCGGTGGGCTTCCGCCTCTTCTCTTCCATCCACTCGGCAATCTCCGCCAGATACCCTTCCATCAGGTGAATGGACCGAAGCTGGGTGGCTTCATCGATCATGGGATTGAAGGCCACCACAACGGCATCGGCCAGCTTCTTGAAACGCATTTCCCGATCGCTGTTTCCGGGAATGCCGAGAAGCCGACTGATCACTCCGATGGGATAGGGAGAAGCGATTTCAGTCACGAAATCACACTCCCGGCGGCCTCGCAGGGGGGCCATGACCTCCTCGATCAGGGAAGTCATGAGAGGCTGAATGGTTCGCACGGCTCGCCTACTCAGCGCCTTGAAGGCAAGCTTGCGGATGCGGGCATGCTGGGCTCCCTCCACAGAAAGAATGCTCGAATCCCGTATGCGCAGAACAGGATGATTGCGAACCTCTTCCGCCGGTTCGATGAAGTACTCCCAGTGAACCTCATTCGGCGAAAATCGATCCTCATCGGCCAGCACAGACACGATGTCATCATGACGAGTCAAGAACCAGCCGCGCGCCTGGGGCCACCAGTAGACCGGTTCGTGTTCTCGCAAGTTCGCAAGGATCGGATAGGGGTCGCGATCAAAATCAGACGACATGGGATCAAATACGAAATCTTGATGATCCGGTTGAATCAGATGCTCAGACATGAAAAACCACCCATCCTGGATCTTGAATTCCGCCCGCATGAGACTTCAAAGAAAACCCGGCCACACCCTGCAAAGCGAGAGCATCGCAAGATTCTCCTAGAGCACAACGACTCAAGATGCGAGCGGATTATTGTAGAAGAGCTCGGGGACTTCATCAGGCGCAAGCTTGATGATGTCCTCCTTCGTAAGGGGGCCATCTGAATACGCTTGCTCCCCGGACCCCATCCCATCTTCATCAAAAGTAAAGAACACACAGGTCCTCTTCGTGATCTGATACACCGCGTCCTCGTCATCGACGGCGATCTGGAAGAGAGGCTCAAGCAAGGCTCCAGGGTAGAGCTGGTGCACCAGACCCTCCACCGCCAATGCGTCATCACCCACCACCAACTTCTCGACTTCGAAGTGGATGATATAGATGTTCGCCTCGATCAAACCACGATAGTGGGTCTCGAGTTCAGCGTAGGACTGAGGAGCACCGAATTGCGAGCCGTACGTCGCGTAGGCCTGCTCCTTGCGGGAGCAGGTCGCCATCAGTGCCTCGTAATCCCCGGAAGCTTCGGCCTGGGCGTGATCAATGAAATTCTGGAGAACCTGACGTCGCCGCGGCTCCTTGATGGTCTCGAGGTGACGCCGAGCCACCTTGGCGACGGCCTCCGTATCAAAGTTCTTCATATCCATGGGTTTGTTTTCAAGAATATGACCGATGTACATCTCTTCTCCTCTGATGCCTGCTCCTAACGTGAAGTCAGGGTTCTGCGGATCATCATGTCGCAACCACTCAATCAGACCGATACCGCGCCTGCTCGGCGTCATACCCATCGAAGCCTACGATCTCCCGCAGATCGGCGAAGTCGAGCTTCACGGCAGGCGATCGACCCTCGGCCAATTCAGAAAGGGCTTCATTCATGGCTTGAATGGCACGGGAAAGAAGAGTCAAGGGATAGGCCGCAATCCTGTATCCGAGTGACTCGAGTTGCGAGGGCTCGAGGACCGGGGTGCTGCCCTGCTCCACCATATTCACCATTTTCGGCCCCGGAACTTCACGGCATACCTTTTCCATTTCAGCTTCCGTGTGAGGGGCTTCAAAAAAAGTCAGATCCACGCCCAGATCCGCGAATGCCTGACATCGCCACAAGGCTTCATCGAAGCCAAGTTCCTTCCGGGCATCGGTTCTCGCCATGATCAGGGTCTTCGCGCCCTCTTCACGCGCATCCACCGCGGCTCTGACCCGGGCCAGCGCCTCAGAGCGAGACACCACTTCTTTTCCAAGCGTATGACCGCACCGTTTCGGGGCCAACTGATCTTCGATGGTGACACAGGAAAAGCCGGCTGATGCGTAACCGTGAACGGTGCGCTTGGTATTCACGGGATTTCCATATCCCGTATCCGCGTCTCCAATGACGGGAATGGAGACGGCCTCGCAGATATTCCTGCCCTGATCAACCATCTCCCCATAGGAGATGAGTCCTGTATCGGGCAGACCCAATCGCGTGGCACTCACCGCGAAACCGCTCATGAACGTGAGAGAAAAACCCGCTCGCTCGATCAGGCGAGCGGAAAGAGCATCAAAGCAACAAGGCATGACATGGAGTCGTTCCTCTTCAAGCAAATCGCGCAGATCGTTCGATGAACCAGCCATGATGCGACTCTCTCCTCCCATCTCGATGAGGGTAGAACCTGATGTTCAGGCCCACGTCTATTCGTANAGAGCAAAAAGCTCCTCAAAGGCCTTCATTTGATTGCCCTCGGCGGACGACGGAACCAGGATGGGCGTTGTGATCCCCGCTTCCATCCACGCCTCCACCCCTTCACGTACTTCGTCCGGCGTGCCATAAAGAGTGCAATCCGACAGCCATCGATCACTCATGAGTCCAGGCAATCGGTCCCTCTCACCGTTTGCGAGAGCCTCTTCGATGGCTTCCATCTCTTCCACGTAACCCGCNTCCTTCCAATAGTTCCGATAGTTCGGAAGCGTCAGATAGAAGCGCAGCGTCTTTCGATTGACCGCAGCCGCAGCGGCCCGATCGGTGTTGATGCAGGTCGGGATCATGCATCCCCTGAAAAAAGGATCCTTTGCGCCGGCCGGGGCCGGAAGACAAGCCAGTGATGTTTCCATGTGCGAGCGGGCTCCGTTGGCGAAAACAAGGCCCTCCGCCAACTCGCCTGCCAGAGCGACCATTTTCTTGCGCATTCCCGCAAGGATCAACGGAGGCTGCTCACCCGTTCTGGGCACCGCTCGCCAGGCCTCGACGAAGCTACGCATGCTCGCCAGGGGGCGCCCTCCTTGGACGCCCATGTTCTTGAGCATCACCTCATGACTCACGCCCACCCCGAAGCGGAAGCGCCCCGCTGAAAGCTCATGAATCATGGAAGTNGTCGATGCATAATCAAAAGCTGTTCGTGTATAGATATTCGAGATCGCAGTCCCGAAGGGGATACGGTCCGTCTCCAGAGCCAGAGCCAGGCAGAGTCCCAGCGCATCCCCCACACTGGCGCAGTAAATCCCTGAATAACCTCGCTTTTCAATCTCCTGGGCCAACTCCAGACTGGCCCGGCGACGTTTCGGAACGGCCGCAATCGCAACGGCGGGAAGATCTCTTTCGCTCATCGGTATGACGGCCTCCTGGTTNCCTGGNGTTCTTGGAACCGAAAGCCTAGGCGCTCTTGTCNGCTTCTGCTCGATGACANCCNACAAAGCCGGTGACGGAGCCGGGATTGCCCTCGAGGGACGAAAAGCNGCGTCCATGAGACCTTCTGCCCTTCCCTTGGTCACGCGCTGCCCAAGCGATAAGCGACACGGACCTCCAAAGTGACACCCCTGCGTGCGTCTGCCCATGAAACCAACCCCAAGACGATCCGAGAAGTTTTCATCCCACGCCCACGCTTGGCACGGCTGTTGCTTATAAGCCCTGCATCGGCTCCTTGAACGTCCCAGGTAGCCGTCGCTCTAATCCAGGAACGACGGTGGCCGTACTGAGACGTATCGGGTGCAGGACCCAGGCGCCTCAACTTTTACCCCAACGAANCAATGCAATCTGGAGAAATTGATGAAACGAAAAATCGCCTTAACAACCCTCGCGNTGGCGATGACGCTACCGAGCGTCGCCTTCGCGGATGACGGCATNAGCCCGGGCCTTTTCACAGCCAACAATGTGTGGATGATGCTTGCGGCTGGCCTGGTGTTCATCATGCACCTTGGCTTTGCCATGCTTGAAACCGGTCTTACTCGTTCCAAGAACTCAATCAACATCCTGTTCAAGAACACCTTCATCATCTGTTCAGGCATCCTGACCTACTACCTCTGCGGATTCAATCTCATGTACCCGGGCTTTGCCGAAGGCAGTGCCGGCGTCCTGGGTTTCGCAGGCTTTGGTCTGAGTGCCGGCTTTGATGCAGGGGCCAATACACCGGCTTATGCGGACGGAGGCTACACGTACTGGACGGACTTCCTCTTCCAGGCCATGTTTGCCGCCACAGCAGCGACCATCGTGTCTGGGGCCGTAGCCGAACGAATCAAACTCAATTCGTTCATGATCTTTGCGGCCATNTTTGTCGCNCTGGTCTACCCCATCGCGGGATCCTGGAANTGGGGCGGCGGCTGGCTCGACGCCATGGGATTCTACGACTTTGCCGGATCCACNCTNGTTCACTCCGTGGGCGGATGGGCTGCNTTGATCGGTATCCTCTTTCTCGGCCCGCGCCTCGGGAAATACACGGCCGACGGGAAGATGAACCCGATCCCCGGCAGCAACATGCCTGCCGCGACCATCGGCGTNTTCNTGCTCTGGCTCGGNTGGTTCGGTTTCAATGGGGGCTCNGTTCTTTCCGGTGACCCCGAACTGACNTCCTTCGTACTGGTCACNACCTGNCTCGCTGCTTCGGCAGGCGGACTGGCCGCCATGCTGGCGTACTCNTTCGTGTCNTCCAAGCCTGATGTNTCGATGGCCCTGAATGGGATCCTNGCNGGCCTTGTCGGCATCACCGCCGGGGCCGATGTCATCAANCCCTTGATGGCCATNCTGGTCGGAGCCGTCGCTGGCGNNCTGGTTGTCTTCTCCGTGATCATGTTCGACCGGATCAAGCTTGATGATCCGGTTGGCGCCACATCGGTTCACTTGACCTGNGGTATCTGGGGAACCCTGGCNGTCGGCCTCTTCTCGACGAACCCCGAACACANCTTCGTGGTCCAGTTGATCGGAGTTCTGGCATACGGGTTGTTCACGGTGATCTGTGCAGCAGTCCTTTTCGGAATCATAAAGGCCACCATGGGTCTGCGTGTGAGCGAAGAAGACGAACTGGGCGGTCTCGACCAGGGTGAACATGGCATGCACGCCTATGACATCNCCCCGGGCACAGGCCCCATGAGCAGCGGGGCTCTCGGAAGCGCAACGGCTCCGGGAACCGCAATGGCCACAAGCACGGTCGCAGTCAGCGATAGCTGAAATGAGTGCGGCTCGACCGAGGTGGCCTCTCGAAGGCCACTTCGGTTGAGCCTGGTACCGACCGGATCCTACCGGTCATGGAGAAAACACGATGAAGAAAATCGAAGCAATCATCAAACCCTTCAAACTCGATGACGCAAAAGAGGCCTTGAGTCAGNTCGGTGTACAAGGACTGACCGTAAGTGAAGTCAAGGGCTTTGGTCGTCAGAAAGGCCACACCGAACTGTACCGCGGTGCCGAATACGTGGTGGACTTCCTGCCCAAGATGAAACTCGAGATCGTGGTGGAGGACGCCATGGCCGAAGAGGTCGTCCTGAAACTGCAGGAATCATGTCAGACGGGCCGAATCGGAGATGGCAAGATCTTCGTACTTCCGGTCGGCGATGCCATGCGGATCAGAACCGGCGAGAGGGGTGACGGAGCCATTACGCCCCCCGCCTGAACTGCCGTCCAAGCAGATCTGCAATTGGTTGTGCCCAACGGGCCGCTCTTCACCTCGACGAGCGGCCCGTTTTCTCTATTCTGCCTGGATGAAAGACCAGCGGCGAAAAGCCACAATGAGTGCCACGAAGCCCAGAGTCTGGATCACGGTCCTGCTTTCCATCTCAGTTCTGGGTTGCGCGAGCCTCTCGGGTTCACGCCACTCTCTCTCCGGCCTGGACGCACGAGATGTCCGGCCCCTTTTCTGGCACATCGAGGGTCACGGAGGCGCCAACCTCTATGTATTGGGTTCCATCCATGTCGGCCCTCGGAGGGGCTGGATCTACCCGGCATCGGTGCTCGAAGCGTTCCAGGATGCCCAGGCTCTCGTGGTGGAAACCGACCCGCAAGAGGTCTCTCCGGACGTCATAAGCCAGATGATCCAGATCTACGGCCAACTGCCCCCGGGCACCTATCTGAGAAGCCTTCTCTCCGACCATGCATGGGATCTCCTCATGCGGCAGCTCCAGAACTCCAGCCTCAGGATCACGACGGTCAACCGCATGCGGCCTTGGTTGCTCAGCGAACTCTTGACCCTGGAAGAAATCAGGAAGGCAGGATATATCGCCCAAGGCGGCGTAGAAGCCTCTTTTGTCGCAAAGGCCGGAAACCGCAGCATCGTTCCCCTGGAGAGCGCACAGCTTCAGATCGTGAAGCTGGCCAACCTCCCCTTTGCGGTGCAGGAGATGGCTCTCCTCGACACCCTGGAACAGGCCAATCGCCACCCCGACTACCTCGAACAATTGGTGGAGGCCTGGCGATCGGGGGACGAGAAGAAACTCGAAGACCTGATCTTCGAGACCCTCGATAAAGATCAGACCATGCAGCCCTATTTCGAGGTCATGCTCTTCCAACGGAATCGAGCCATGCAGGCCCAACTCGAGGTTCTCCTCAACGCCCGCCAACATGCAGGCGAAAGCGTGTTCGTCTCCCTCGGCGTCGCTCACCTCGTCGGAGTCGAAGGAATCTGCCAACAACTCGAAGAAAACGGATACAACGTCACGCGAATCAAGGGCAATGCCCTCCCCGAAAAGAAGCCCACGGAGGTCTCTCTTGCTGTCCATCCATGAAACCGTGTACCAGGCGCCGGGCTGCCAACTCTACGGCCAGATCGAAATTGGAGAAGGCTCCTCGGTCTGGCCTCATTGCGTCATCCGGGCTGAGGCCAATCGGGTCCATGTGGGCCGATATACCAATCTGCAGGACTTCTCGATGCTGCATATCGGCTTTCACGATGAAGTCCATGTGGGAGATTTCTGTTCGATCACCCATCACGCCACGATCCATGGCTGCCGCATCGAAGACGAGTGCCTGATCGGGATCGGGGCCGTGGTCATGGACGGGGCCGTCATCGGACGGGGCTCCATTGTCGCCGGCGGCGCCGTAATCCGGGAGGGAAGTCATTTCGACCCCGACTCGATCATTGCCGGGATTCCCGCCAAGAAGATCGGAGAGAGGGACAGTCGCCAGGAAAACAGGCTCAATGCCTGGCACTACCACTACAACGCACTCGCCTATCAGACCGGAAATCATCGGAGCTGGAGCGGAGAAGAGTACGCCCAGTGGCTAGAAGCCAAGAAGGCTGAAATCGCTGAAGATCTGGATCTCGCGGTTCTCGAAAAGAGCTGAGATCTCGCCGAGCCGTCTACGCAGTCAGACCTTCGAAAAGCATATCCACACCGGTGTCAATGGCGTCGCGACAGGCATCCGCAGTCATGAGACCATTCGCCCAGGAAATGCGAACACCCTGGGTAATGTGGAAGATCACACGAGCCGCTTCCAATACGTCCGCCTTCTTGGCCAAGCGCCGCTGCATCCTTCCCATCTGGAGAATTTCCATCAAGAGGCCGACCGTTCGATCGTTCAAGGAAAGCACCTGCTTCGCGACGCGGGCTCCCGGGCGCGTCATGGACCGTAGCGCGATCAATGTCAGATCTTCGTTCTCGACCAGCAGCTCATGTTGGACGTCCAGGAACGCACGCACGCGCTCCTGGGTCGGAGCCTCACGCTCATCCTGTTCCCGAAAGCGCTGCCAGGCTTCCTCCTGAAGATCCGCGAGCTGATCCATCAAGAGCTCTTCCTTGCTCTGGACATGCCGATAGATGGAGCTCGCCCCCATGCCGGCTCTCTTGGCGATCGCCCGAAGCGTGGCGTCGTCGAAGCCGCGCTCGGCAAATAGCGAGCGAGCGGCTTTCAGGATGCGGGCTCGGCTCTTCTGCCCACGAAGGAGTCGACCGTCATCCGGTCGGAGCTGCGCCATTCAAATCGCCCCCGCTTCGGCTCAGGCCCCATCCTTTCGGGCCGCGCGCCATAAACGCGAACAGCTTCGCATAGTTTCGGGGACTCAGCCACAACCCTCGTGCCGAGCGCTTTCAACCGGAGCTCAAAAAAAGAGGGGACCGGAGTCTTTCGACCCGGCCCCCAGCGTACGACAAACCCCTTCCCAGAAGTGNCGAACGCAACAAAGATCAGCGGAAGTTTNNATCCAACGCACTCAACGGTGCAGAATTCCCATACTACGNGAGAATTTGAACTGAGTGGAGAAAAACTCACCCCTTGAANGGCCGCGGGACCCGATGCGCNNTTTGCCCCGCGGGTCATNCAGGAAGTAGGCTGGGTGGGCGAANCGAAATACGTNTAAGTANCTGATATNTATNGTTTATTTTNCANCTCGGAGCAANGACGGGTCCTCNAGGCGCTCCTTGATGCCGTCCATGGTGATGGCCGCATAAAGGCCGTCCTCCACGCGCTCGTCGTAGCTGTACTTCACATCCGCAACGGATACACCGTCCGAACGGCGGCGAATCCGACCCAACACCGCAAAGATCGAACAGGTCCCATACTCCCAGAGATGGTGATAGCCGGCGTCGAGACCCACCGAGCCCAGGTTCGCGACGAAAACCGAGCTGAACATGGGATCGCTCTCCGTCATCGACCGAGGCAGAAGACCCAAGCGATTGCCCAACCGAAGCAGCCCCATCCCAGCGCTGATCAAGATCCCAGGCATCTTCAACGCCCAATCGACTTCCCGATCCGCGGTGGTCCGCCTTCCCGCACGCCGTGCGTGAAGCTCATCCAGCATCGAATCCACCATCTGAAAAAGCCCCTGGGTCGGATCGAAGCGGCGCTTGAGGGTCAACACCGGCGCACCATCCAGGAGAGCCTGCTTGGCGCTGAAGGTGATCCAGATCCCATCTCTCTGCCAAAGTCGCCCTCCTGCCACAAAGCGATTGACGCCGGGACGCTCATGCAGCGCCAGGGCCAGGCATTGCAGGTAGAGGTGGAAGAAAGTCATCTGACGATCTTCGGCTCGGCCCTGATTCTCTTCTTCCAGAAAGCGCAGCGCCGCATCGACCTCGATTTCGGTGGTGTAATAGACCAGGGACGAATTCCGGCGCGTCGAGAGATAGGGCATGAACCGGCGAGTCGCCGAGAGATCTCGAACCTGCGTGGCATCGCTTCTACGACCAAACATGGAGCCCCCCTCTTTTCTCAGGCTGATCGGAAATCAGCCGTGCGTAACATCCGCCAGATCGGAACGCCAAACAACCTGAACTCTTCGCAAACACGAAAGCCCCGCTTCAAATAGAAGGACAGGCTGTCCGGGTGATCGGTTTCCAGATACGCCCCGAGCCGGGCGCCGTCCACCTCAAGCAACCAGTGATCCAGCAACGCAGAAGCCAACCCCCTGCGCTGGAATTCAGGACGAATCCCCAGAGTCGACAAATACCAGTGCCGCTCCGGAGGGTGCCGCTGTGCGAGTTCGCTGTAGACCTGCCCCCAACGATGGGTCACCCGGATGCCCTGACGGAAAAGGCCCAGGATCTGTTCGGAGAAGTGGGGTGCCGGAAGAGGCCACCCACCAGGCGGAATCGCAATCAATCCCCCGGCCAATCGATCCCCCTCCTCACACACGGTCAGGATCAGGGCCCCTTCCCGGGCCGAATTGAGCGTCAGGTGCATTCCCGCCCGATTCACCCGCAAGCGAGTCCGAGGACCACGGTCGATCACCGCACAGTTGAGCGGGTTATCGAGAAAAGCCTCCGCGAAAGCCTGGGCGAGATTCGACTCGTCGGAGGGTCGGAAGCTCTGGATCGTCATGATCGTATGGCCTCCTCGTCTTTCGGGCGTCCATTCAGGGCGGCTTGGCCACCCGGAGGTGTAGCAGACCGGAGCCACTGATTACCCACGGGGCATCACCATACCGGATTCAGGGCCGTCTCAGCTCCAGATGCAGTGGATTCCATGGATGGCTTCAGATCTGGCCCATCAGGTCGAAACATAGGCGGGGTAGACTGCAAAAGAGCCGGACCCAAACGGGTCCAGGAGAAATTCGACGTGTCCAATCGCGATGGGAAAATCTGCCGCATCCACTACGAAGGAAGTGCACCCCATGAAGACCGGCTCTTCGTCATCGGAGACAAGCCGGGCATCATAGGCCGCTCTTCCGAATGCGATTGGGTCATCAACCATGAAAGCGTCTCACGCGCACACGCCCGGTTCAGCCGCGGCGACGAAGGCTGGCTGATTACCGACCTCAAGAGCAAGAATGGAGTGCGCGTCAACACATTCCGCATTCGCGAAGAGCCTCTGCGCGACGGTGACCGCATCGATCTGGGTACAGCCCAATTGCGAGTTGAAATCACATCTCCCGGTGCCAGGGAATCATCGGATCAGGTGGAGTTCATCGAGCACGAGATGCCCAATCAACATACCGAGATCTTCGAGATGTCGGGTCTGTCGTCTCTTCTGGCAACACCACTCAACGAGCTTTCAGACGGACCGGACTCGGGTCTTGGAACACCGTCGGGGGCCGTGGCGGATAGACGCGAAAGGACGAGTCTCTACGATGGGGGTGCCATGCTCGGTCTTGTGAGTGAGGCGGCCGAGGCCCTCATCTCATGCGACTCCCTGGACCAGACCCTCGAACGCATCCTGGCTCTGGTCTTCAACAACCTTCCTGCCGAGAGGGGGCTCATCTGTCTCCATGACGAGGAGAACCCGGGCCAGCAACCCAACGTCATGCGAACCAAATCAGGCATCCCGGATGAGCCCATCCAGGTGAGCAGCAATATCGTCAATCATGTCCTGACAAAAAAGCAGGCTCTCCTCGTACGGAATACGCGAACCGATGATCGCTTTGGCGGCGCCAAGAGTGTCATCATGATGGAAATCCATTCGGCCATGTGCGCTCCTCTATACCGGGATGATCGTGTCGCCGGATTCATCTACGTGGATCGACAGACCGGCAACGAGCCCTTTGAGACCACACATCTGCATGCCTTGTCGGCCCTGGCGGTCATCTCGGCTGTGGCTGTGGAAACCGCGGTCCTCCGCGACAGCATCCGTCACGAACAAGATCTGCGAGCACGCCTGGCCAGGTACAGTTCGCCCACCGTTGTGGAACAGATCATCACCGGACCCCGAACGGGCGAAGTCGACATGGTGACGGATGAAAAGGAAGTCACCGTCCTTTTCGCAGATCTGGAAGGCTTCACGGCCCTCGCAGAAAAGCTTCCGTCCGCGGATGTCATTCAGATGCTGAACCGGGTCTTTGAGAGGCTCACCGAAGTCATCTTCTCCCTCGAAGGCACCCTCGACAAATTTCGCGGCGACGGCATGATGGCCTTTTTCGGCGCACCCCTGGCCATGGAGAACCACGCCGAACGGGCCGTGGAAGCCGCCCTCCAGATGCAACATGCGCTGGGTGAATTGAACCCTCGCAACCCGGAAGGCCATGTCCTCCGAATGCGCATTGGCATCAACTCCGGAACCGTGGTGGTGGGCGATATCGGCTCGCCACAGCGCAAGGACTATACGGCCATCGGCGATGTGGTGAACACCGCCAGTCGACTGGAGTCCGAGGTGGCTCGCGCCGGAGAAGTCATCATCGGGGAGAACACATGGACCCAGATCGAGCCCGACTTTGATTGCGAAGCCCTCGGAGAAGTCCAACTCAAGGGCAAAGAAAAGAGAGTGAAGCCCTATCGCGTCCGGGGCCGAAAAGCCGACTGAACCGGCTTCCCATCTCAGACTGAGAGCAACCAGTCAAAACTGCTGCGAAGGCTCGCTTTGGCGTCCTGCTCCAGGATGTCGCCGTGTGCCATGATGACCCGATCAAAATCCCACTCCAGGATCCTCTCCACGGAAGCGCGGGCGGCCTCCTGATCCTTCAACAAGAAGCGCATCAAGCGAGACGTCCCCAGACCGACGGAACCGTTGATTCGCAAGAAGAGACTCTCGAGAAGGCTCCGCGACCTCATGTTGAAGACCAGGTCAACGAGCAGGAGAGTCCCGCTCGCACCATGACGAAACGCGAATTCATTCACCTTGGGAGCCCCACCGATGTAGATCTGATCCAGATCGGCAGCCCAGCCCGGATTGGGCTCGCCACTCAATTCAGCCGCGAGAGACAGACCCTTCTGCTTCCCGGCCACACCCGGGGCTCCGTGGCATTGCGCCCCGGGCCAACGTTGCATGGCCTCTCCAAGATAGAGATGGTGAAAATCGTTGGGCGCCACCAGGAACCGGACATCACCCAGGGCATCGACGGCGTCCGCCCACTCTCCCGTCATCGGACCGGGGGAATGCACCCAGAGCCCACCGTCGGAAAGCCGGATCACCGTGGTCCGCGTCCCGATGTTGGTTCCCAACAAAGAGAAGTCATGATCGGCGACGAACAGGTCTCCGTCGAGATGTTTCAGCATAGGGGGTCCTCTGGGATTGGCGGCCGGGCGGGGAGAAGAGCCCTGACGGGATCCTGCTGAACCCGTGCCGGGGGTCCATCATAGCGCTACGGGTGCCCCCAAGCAGGATAACGTCTATGCTGGCGCGTCGAGCCAGACACCTCTGGTGAGTGGAGTTGAGCATGAAGAGCCTCAACCAGGAAATCGACAAGCGGCGACGAGCCGTCATGACCCCAAACTACCTTCCCCAACCCATCGAGATACAACGGGGCGAGGGACGTCACGTCTGGGATGCGGATGGAAAAATCTACCTGGACCTCATGGGTGGCATCGCCACAGCCGTATTGGGCCACTGTCATCCCAAGGTGATGGCCGCCGCCGACCAGCAATTGCACACCCTGTGGCATGCCTCGAACCTCTACACCACGGGCCCCCAGGTGGCTCTTGCGGAAAAACTCGCGCAGTTCTCCTTTGCAGATCAATTCTTCTTCTGTAATTCGGGCGCCGAAGCCAACGAAGCTGCCCTCAAACTGGCCAGGCGCTTTGCACGCGACCGGGGCGAAGACCGCTTTGAGTTCGTGGCCTTCGACGGAGCCTTCCATGGACGGACCCTCTTCACCCTGAGTGCCACGGGAACGCCGGCCTATTGGAAGGGCTTCGAACCCCTGGTGCCGGGGTTTCATCACGTCCCCTACGGCGACCTCACAGCCACAGCGAAGGCCCTGTCATCGCAGACTGCCGCCATCATCGTCGAACCCGTCAAAGGCGAAAATGGCGTTCGCCCGGCTCCCCCGGGCTTCCTCGCGGGGCTCCGAGAACTCGCCGATCAGAACGGGTGCCTGCTCATCATGGACGAAGTGCAGACCGGCATGGGGCGGACCGGCCCGCTCTTCGCCCACCAGGCAAGCGGGATCGAGCCCGACATCATGACGCTGGCCAAAGCCCTGGCCAACGGGCTTCCCATGGGCGCCATGGGAGCCAGGGAATCCGTAGCCGCATCCCTGACACCGGGGACTCACGGCTCGACGTTCGGTGGAAACCCCATCGCAGCCGCCGCGGCCTGCGCCGTCCTCGATGAATTGACGGAAGGCGGGGTGCTGGAGGAAGCCGCTGAGATCGGCCGCTACCTGAGCGACGGACTCCAGGCCATCGCCGAACGGCTGGGTCCGGAAAAAGTCGTCGAAGCCCGGGGTTCAGGACACCTGCAGGCCCTGGAACTCAAAGGGAAAGCCGGTCCCGTCATCGACCGCTGTCGGGAACACGGGGTCCTGGTGATTTCCGCGGGCGAAAATGTCCTTCGCCTGGCTCCTCCGCTGACACTCACGCAAGAAGAAGCCCAGAAGGGCCTTTCGGTCATCGAAAAGGCCGTCTCCGAGAGCTAGCGGCCCTTCCAATTGGGCTTGCGCTTCTCCGCAAAAGCGCGGGGTCCTTCGACGAAGTCCTCGCTCCGAACCATGGTGGAGATCAAGTCATATTTTTGCGCCATGGCGTTGGCCACACCTCCGTGCTCGAGTCCTTCCATGGCGGCCTGCTTGCTTGCACGAACGGAAAGCGGGGCACACTCGGCAATCTGATCCGCCCAACTTCGAGCCGCCGTCATCAAGTCACCCGCCGCAACGACTTCATTGACGAAGCCGAGTTCCTTGCCTTCGGCCGCACTCACCCGACGCCCGGTCAACATCATTCCCATGGCCTGCTTGAGTCCGATCTGTCTCGGCAACCGATGGACACCCCCGGCCAGCGCCGCCAGACCCACCCGCGGCTCCGGCAAGGCGAACACCGCATTCTCGGAAGCGATGATGAGATCGCAAGCCAGCGCAATCTCAAAACCCCCTCCCATGGCCACACCGTTCACTGCCGCGATCACGGGTTTGAAGTTGTCGAACCGTGACGTCAAACCGCCAAAACCCGTTTCGGGTGAGGTCACCGCCGACCCACCCTCGGTCGCCTGATACTTCAGATCATTCCCGGCCGAAAAGGCCCGATCGCCTTCACCCGTAATGATCGCGACCCAAAGTTCCGGATCCGCCGAGAATTCATCAAAGGCCAGAGCCAGCTCCTGGTTGGCGGGCGGATGAAGCGAATTCATGACTTCGGGACGAGTGATGGTGACGGTCAGTAAATGACCCTCTCGTTCAGTGCGACAGAAATCGGGCATCTTTGACTCCTCTCAGTGGAAGAAATTGGGAAACGACGCTTTCTGGAAAACGCTCGACATGAAGGAGCATGTTCCCTCGTTCTCGCGGTTCTAGGCGAATCGATTTTGGAGGTAGGCAATGATGTCCAGGGATTCGGGCAACCACTCCACGGCCCCCTCTTCCGATTCGATGCGCAGCACCGGAACGGTGAACCGGCCTGTGGCCGCAAAGACCTCGTCGGAAAAATCCGGATTCATACGCGTATCGCGCAACTCGATCTCTACGCCGAGAGACTCCATGGCCGCGCGCACGCGAGCACAGTAGGGGCAACTCATATACTGATACAGGGCAAGGCCCGGTACATTGGACATCCCTCAATCCTCTCCTTGTTTTCAAAACGATCAAAAGGGCCAAGCAGAGTAGCAGTTGACTCCACCCCTTCGAAGCACGCCGGCGCTTTCCCGGGAATTCCCTGCCCCTGAGAGCCCAGAACGAGTGCAAGTCGCTCCGAGAAAGATCGCATAATACGCTGAATTATGGTCGTTTTTCTGCCCGGAGACTGCGCGCTCTGCGAAACGCCACCGAAGTCCGGCTCCGGCCCCGAACCTGCGTTCACCGGACTCGACTTCGAGCCGAATCGAACCCACTTCGCGCACCGTGGTGGGAGGGTCACGCCCAAACAGATCTTCGGCCCGACCCACTTCGGCTTGATCGGACCGTCACGGCCATGGGCTCACGACCCGCAAGCGATGTCGCTTCAACCGATCCCCAGTTTCCGGGCAATGATCACCTTCATGATCTCGTTGGTCCCGGCATAGATGGATTGTACTGCCGCGTCCGCATAGTCCTGGGAGATCGGATACTCGTCCATGAAACCATAGCCACCAAAGAGCTGCAGGCATTCCGCAGACACCTTCTTCTGAAGGTCTGAGGCCCACCACTTCGCCATACTGACTTCGGACTCGATATTCTCGCCCGCCACATGAGCGGCCATCAGCCGGTCCACGAAGCACTGACCGATTTCCACTTCAGTGGCCAACTCCGCCAGCTTGAACTGTGTGTTCTGGAACTGTCCGATGGGCTGACCAAAAGCCTTCCTCTCCTTCACATACGAAAGAGTGTCCTCCACGGACCGACGACATGAAGCCATGGACCCGACTGCGATACAGAGTCGCTCCTGTTGCAGTTGGGACATCAACATCTTGAAACCCTGACCTTCCTCACCGAGCCGATTCGAAACAGGAACGCGACAGTCACGAAAGAAGAGTTCGCTTGTGTCCTGCCCCTTGAGCCCGAGCTTTTCCAGATTGCGGCCCTTTTCAAAACCCGGTGTTCCCGCTTCGACCATGATCAGGCTGATTCCCCGATGCGGCGGATCGGCCTCAGGGTCCGTGCGTGCCACGACAATCACCACTCCACAATTCTGCCCGTTGGAAATGAAGGTCTTGGCGCCGTTGATGACGTATTCATCCCCGTCGCGCATGGCGCGGGTCTGGACGTTGGCGAGATCAGAACCCGTCCCCGGCTCCGTCATCGCGATGGCCAATAGACAGGATCCGTCGATGGCGCCCGTCAGGAACTTCTCCTTCTGTTCGGCGTCGCCATAGTGGGTCAGATACGGCATGCAGATGTCACTGTGAAGAGACATCTGCACAGCATGCGCACGAAGGTCGGCCAGCTCTTCGATCACGACGGCATCAAAAAGAAAGTCGGCTCCGGCGCCGCCATATTCTGCAGGCGCATTGGCGCCCAGATAACCCGCCTCACCGAGCTTTCTCCAGATCGCAGGATCGCTGCGCCCAGCCTGGTTCCAGTCGGGCAGATGGGGCACGATCTCAGACTCCGCAAACCTGCGGAATTCCGAGCGAAAATGCTCATGTTCGTCCGTGAAAACCTCTCGTCTCATCCCATCCTCCTCGACCCTGCGGCGCCGATCCCGAATTGAGCCGATACTGGAAGCAACCCGAAAACACGCGGGGCCCCGCCGCGAAAGCCGGAAGGTAGCTGGTTTCCCAACGGGTTAAAATAAGAGACCCACCTCTCAAGCAACCACAGGATGGAGAGCATGAAGATCGCAGACATCTCCATCGGAGAAGGCCATCCCCTGGCCCTGATCGCGGGACTCAATGTTCTCGAGGATGAAGCCAGCGCACTCGAATGCGCCGAAAAAGTAGATGCGCTGGGGAGCAAGCACGGACTTCCCACCCTCTTCAAGGCTTCCTACGACAAAGCCAACCGGACCCGAGCCGATGGTTTTCGAGGGGTCGGATTGGAGCGAGGTCTTGAGATCTTCGAATCGATCAAACGCAAAGTACAGATTCCCGTCTTGACGGATATCCACGAAAGCCACCAGGCCAGTCGGGTGGCTGGAGTCGTAGACGCCCTGCAGATCCCGGCCATGCTGTGTCGGCAGACCGATCTATTGAAAAGTGCCGCCGAAACAGGAAAGCCCATCAATATCAAGAAGGGGCAGTTCATAGCCCCGGATGATTTCCGCCATGCCGTCGAGAAGCTCCATGGCTTTGGTTGCCAGGACGTCCTGGTCACCGAACGCGGCACCAGTTTTGGCTACGGTGAACTCGTCGTCGACATGAGGTCACTGAAGCGGATGCGAGCCTTCGCACCCGTGGCTTTTGATGCCACCCACTCGGTTCAGCAGCCCGGACGCAAAGACGGCGCATCCGGAGGGGAGCGGCAGTTCGTAGCCCCACTGGCTAGAGCCGCCACCGCCATGGGCGTGGATGCCCTCTTCATCGAGGTGCACCCTGAACCGGCAAAAGCACCCGTCGACGGGCCGTGCCAGCTCACCTTTGATGAGCTCGACCGTCTCCTCTCCGAGGTCGGTTCAATCCGAGCCGCGCTTGCGGCTGCGAATTCCTGAGTCGAATACTTGTCCAACCGGCCGCATCAAAGGTAACGTGAGCCAGCACCACGAAAAAGCAGGGGGATCCATGGCCGGTGCAGTCTTGATCACAGGCGCTTCTTCGGGCATCGGAGAGGCTACGGCACGCTTTCTTTCGAGCCGTGGATGGCAGGTCTTTGGCACCAGTCGCCACGCCCGGGAAGATCGGGACGGTATCCGCTTCGTGGTCATGGATGTATGCGACGATGAGTCCGTCAAGAGAGCTCTTGAAGAGGTCCTCGGTGAGTGCGACGGACTCGAGGCCGTGATCTGCAACGCCGGGATGGGGATCTTTGGAGCCGCGGAAGAGGTCAGCCTCGCAGACGCCCGAGCCCAGTTCGAAACGAACTATTTTGGCGTGCTCCGAGTGCTCCGTGGCGTGATCCCCGGGATGCGTGAGGCCCGGCGCGGACGGATCCTGCTGGTGGGGTCGCTTGCGGGTCGCGCCCCGCTTCCATTTCAATCCCATTATTCCAGCAGCAAAGCGGCCATCGACAGCCTTTCCGGAGCGCTTTTCACGGAACTGGCCCCTTACGGAATCCAGGTTTCCCTGATCGAACCGGGCGATATCGCCACCCCCTTCAACGACGCCGTCAACTGGAATGCCAGCCCGGATCCATCCGCTTACAAAGACGCGGTGGAGACCTGTGAAGCCACCAACCGGAAGTATCTCCTTGCAGCCCCCCCGCCCTCTGTGGCGGCACGATGCATCGAGCGCGCTCTCAAGGCCCGAAGGCCAAGAGCCCGCTACACAGTCGGTGCCGACTCGTGGATGGTTCCGCTCGGCCGACGCTTCCTCCCAGACCGGATTTCCCTCAACTTGATCCGACGACACTACGGAATCTAGATTCATGAGCGGCATCAAGAAACTCCAACCCATGATCGCCAATGCCGAGCGGGCTCCGTTTGTCTGGCTGCTGGTCGCCCAGTTGGCCTTCATCATCACAAGCCCGCTGATCGTCAGCAGTGAAGTCGGTCAATGGGTCCGTATCATCGGCCTCTTTGCGATCCTGCTTTCCGGAGTCTATGCCGCAGCCGTCCGTCGCGGCTTCTTGATCATCGCCCTCTTCCTGATGCTACCGGCCATCTTCGCCTGGCTGGGCCCCGACGTTTTCAACCGGGTAGGGGATGAGGTTCTACGCTTGCTGAGCGCAGCCGCCTGTCTGATTTTCACCTGCGTGGTGATCATGTCCGCTCTCTATCGGCAGAAAAGAGTGTCCCAGGAAACCATCATCGGTGGAATTGATGCCTATCTGCTCATCGGCATCGTCTTCATGTTGTTGCATCAGGCCACGGCCATCATCGACCCCGCAGCCTATACCCTCCACGGACAGCCCATGGCCGAGTTCTCCAGCCCCATCGATCAGATAAAGGGCGTTTCCACCATGCTCTATTTCAGCTTCACGACGCTGACCACGCTGGGGTACGGCGACATCACTCCGGAGACGGGCGTCGCGCGACTGCTCACCAGTGTGGAAGCGGTCACAGGCCAACTCTATGTCACCATCTTCATCGCACGCCTGGTCAGTATCCAGGTCACCCAGGGTGTCATAGAAGAAGATCTATCTGAATGATCCCAGGCCCGGACCGGCACCGGGGGCAGGAAATCAGCGTGAGTGAGTCGCTCGATGAACCGCTGAGGCGACGCAGCCCTCGGTTTCGCGCAGAAGACTCCGAGCCGAATCGAAGTCCACACCGGACAGATCCATCACGATTCGAACGGCTCGGCCTCGGAGCTTGTCCGACATAGGCGCCAGATGGGTCATCCGGTTACCGGACACTCTTCCGAGCTTGACCATCACCGTGGTGGACAACGCCGCCAGGACCATCTTCTGGGCCAGGCCTCCCTTCATCCGTGTCGACCCCGTCACGACTTCGGGACCCACCTCCGGCACGATCGCCACTTCCACCGAAGACGCCAATTCCGAATTCGGATCACACGTAATACACAGGGTGCGGGCCCCGGCCTCGTGGGCCTTTTCCATACCTCCAAGTACAAAAGGAGTCCGTCCACTCGCCGAAATCCCCAATACCGCATCGCCCAAACCGAGGCCTCGCTCCATCAACTCGAAGCCGGCCGCCTGGCGATCATCTTCGGCACCTTCCACGGCATTCCGGATCGCACGTTCCCCACCGGCCATCACCGCCTGAACGCTTCTTGGGCTCATGCCGTAAGTGGGAGGAATTTCAGAGGCGTCCAATACCCCGAGCCGACCGCTTGTTCCCGCACCCACGTTGAACCAGTGGCCTCCTCCCGCAAGAGAGGCCGCCAGGACATCGGCGGCTTCCGCCATGGCAGGGAGGCAGCGGCCCACCGCGGCATGAGCCGCAGCGTCCTCAGCATGAATCAGCCCCAGGATCTCTTCCACGGGCTTCTGATCAAGGTCATGTGAGGCCGACAGACTGGCCTCTGTGGGCCTTCGATCTTTGAGAGGGGTTCCCATACTGGATTCTTTCGGACGAACGGGCGGAAGATCTGAGTCTTCCCTCATCCCGGACATCGCTACACTCGCGTCGTGCCCTTTGAAATCGATCCCGAAACACTGGAAGCCCTGGAGTGGCCTCGTGTCATCCAGCGATTGGAGAGCCTGTGCCACACACAGGCGGCTCGAGAACGTATGGGACTCGAAGCCATTCCCATGGAGACGGACGGTTCCACTCGTACTCAAAGCGAGGCCAACGCTTCCGCAGGAATCTTTGAACCCTCCCTGGCTCGCGTCCGTCAGCGCCTGGCTGAAACAGATGAGGCCCGGGGCCTGCTCGACGACGAAAACCGACCCCCTTTGGGCGCAACACCCGATGTGGCTCCAGCCCTCCAGGAAGCGAGACGGGGCGGCACTCTTGAAATCCAATCACTGAGGGACATCCGCAACCTGCTACAGACCCTGAGACAGGTCGGTCGCTTCCTGATCAGCCACTCCGAGGACGCCCCCACTCTCGCCCAATGGGCCGAGGGCATCGGGGAGGAACTCGGCCTTGAAGCGGAGATTGAAGCCGCCATCGGTCCCGACGGCGAAGTGAGAAATGAAGCTTCGTCCCTGCTGGCTGATGCGCGGCGTTCCGCTGTGCGTCTGGCCGGAGATCTCCAGAAACGGCTGGAGCGCTTTCTCGGCGACTCCAGCGTCACCGACCATCTTTCCGATCGCTATTTCACACTGCGAAACGACCGGTATGTCCTTCCCGTCAGGTCTGATGCCAAGAGCAGGGTCCGTGGGATCGTGCACGACGCTTCCCGCTCGGGCACCACCCTCTTCATCGAACCCGAAGCGGTGGTCGATCTCAACAACCGGCTCAAACAAACCGAACTCGAGATCGCTCGAGAGGTCCAGCGGATCCTGCGTGAACTTTCCAGCCGTGTGGGCGAAGCCTCTTCCCGTATTGCAAAGAGCCTGGAGGCCCTGGGTTGGGTCGACCTGGCCTTCGCACGGGGACGGTTCTCTCAAGAACTCCAGGGGCACTCGCCTGAAGTCGGAGAGGAGGGGGTTTTCGTCCTGCCCGCTCTCCGACACCCGCTCATCGCACCCGACGCCTGCGTGGCCAACGACATCCGGGTCGGCGAGGACTTCCAGATCCTGGTGCTCTCAGGGCCGAACGCAGGTGGCAAGACGGTCTGCATGAAATCCGTGGCCCTGGCTGCTCTTTTCGTCCGAGCGGGCCTGCATGTTCCTTGCGAAGCCGGGGCTCGCGTCGACCTGGTTGAAACCGTCGTCGCGGAGATCGGCGATCACCAGGATATCGGAGAAAACCTCTCGACCTTCTCCGCCCACATGGGCAATCTGGCCAGGGTCCTGCAATCGGCCAGGGAGAACACCCTGATCGTCCTGGATGAAATCGGCGTGGGAACGGACCCCTCGGAGGGCTCCACGCTGGCCCAATCGATTCTCGAAGCCCTTGCCGAACGTGGCGCCAGGGTGATTACGACCACTCACTACAACCTCCTCAAGGAAATGGCCGATGTCGACCCTCGCTTCCAGAACGCCAGTGTCGAGTTCGATGATCAGACTCTCGCACCGACCTACCGCGTGAAGATCGGAATGCCCGGGAGCAGCTCCGCTTCGGCCGTGGCGGCCAGAATGGGGATGCCAAGCGAAGTCCTGGAACGCGCAGAAGGACTACTGGCACGAGACGATCGGCGCCTCGACAAGATGCTGAGCGAACTTTCATCACGTCGCGCGCAGCTTGAAGCCGAACAGGGCGCCGCCGCTCGACTGCGCGCCGAAGGAGAAGCCGCTCGGGACGAGTATCGGAAGAGGCTGGAAGCACTCCAGGAACGTCGGGACCGACTCTTCCACAGCATGCGTGATGATCTCGATCAGGCCTTCAAGCAAGCGCACCATGACGTCGCCCAGGTCATTCGGGATCTCCAACGTGGCCCCTCCTCCCAACAGGCGGCGCAAGCCCGACAACAGTTGATCCAGCTGGAAGAAACCGCGGCAGACCAGGAGAGCGAAGCGGGAATCGCCCGAGAGCCCAGCCCTGGACGAAGACTCGACCCGGTCGACTGGCGAAAGATCTCTCCCGGTGACCGTGTCGCTCTCACCCTCGGCGGCGAAGGCGTGGTAGAAAGCCTTCCGGACCGGAAAGGACGCGTCGGCGTGAGGGTCGGGGGCAAGAAGTTGATGGTGCCCGCCGAGAGTGTGGGTTCAACCCTGGAGTCCAAACAGCCTGGACAAGAACCGTCCAAGAAGCAGAGGGTCTCGGTGGAAAGAGCGACCCCCAGTGAGACCCTGGGCACGCTAGGAGGGGGCGTCATTGAATGCGACCTTCGAGGCCAACGTGTGACGGAGGCGCTCGGACGTCTGCGAGAAATACTGGACCACGCGACCACCGACGGCCGTGACGGGGTGAGGATCATCCACGGAATCGGTACGGGTGCCCTGCGAAGTGCCATTCGAGAGGAGCTCGCTCTCTCCCACAACACATTGGAGATCGAAACCCCCGACCGCTCTGAAGGCGGAGAGGGAGTGACTCTCGTCCATCTGACCCGATCCGATTGAGCCGGATGGAACGCGAGGCTGCAGGAGGAGCGCCATGAATGAAATGAACTGGCTGGGAACCGGACTGCGGGCCGCGCTCTCACTGGCCGTACTCTTCTTCAGCGTGGGCGTGGCTTCGCGAATGTGCACAGGCACACAAGCCTGGAGGGTCACCACGGCCGGCTTCGCTGCCCTCTTCCTCTATCTGGCACTCAGTGTGGTTCCCCAACCCAGCGAAGCCGGACTCCTCTACTCCATCGAGTGGGGGGTGGGCGGCGCGGCGCTCTACAGCCTGGGCCAGGCCATGGGATGGCTGGAACCTTCCCGCTTCCAGAAAAGACGTGCCGAGTCGGCCAAGTCGGAGGAAGACTGAACGTCTGGTCCCAACGGAAACAGGGACCCGAAATCAGGCTCGCGTATCCTCGAGGAGATCCTCGGCTGCGCGAAAGCCAGCCACGGCCCGCCCCTCCGCATCCGGAGCAATCAGGTAATCGGCCGCGAAATAAAGACGGCGGCCCAGCTCTCGGTGATCGCTCTGGGCTCGGCGAAAACGAGCGAGCGCGCGATACGCCCCCACATCAAAGGCGGGCACCGCCGACTCCCTCTGCTCCAGATGAGCCTGGCGAAAGGTCATCCCCAGGTCGGGGAACAGGGACTGGAATTGGGCCAGCAGGACCTCTTCCACCGTTTCGGGATCGGCATCCCAATTCTTCCGAGCAAACTCTTCGGTGGCTTTGAGGGTCGCAATACCGCAGCCCTGAGGCGCACGTCCGCCTTCCATGCCCGGCTCCAGCAGAAGCTCTTCAATGGAGCTTTGCGCGTCACGAGGCAGACGAATCAACCGGGCCAACCGAGATGGAACGCCATTCAACGCGATGGACAGGGTAACGGCCGGCCTCTCCTGAACGCCTCCCAGAAAATCCCGCTCCACCGGAGAAAGGCATGGAGAGCCCAATCGAGCCGCGGCTTCGGGGCCCGTCGCCAGGACGACGGCGTCGGCCTCCAAAGAACCCTTGCCTCCTTGCTGAGCCTGACATTCCACAGAGAACCCACCGTTGGGCAACTCATCAATGCGGGTCACTTCCACGCCATGACGAATCGCCAGACCCTCCGCGGCCACGTGAAGCGCGGGCTCGAGTCCGGTACGAGGGATGCCCTGCACGCACGGTCGCTCACGTCCCACCCGGCGCGACACCCAGGTCAGCAGAGCCGATACCCTGGAAAGTGATTCTACCTCGCCGGAATAGACCGCCTGGACTTCGGGGGCCACCCATTGGGATAGAGAGCTCGGGCCGAAATAGAGGCGAACAAAATCAGACACACTCCGGTAATCCAGGGGCTCTGCTTTTTCGGGCTCGGTCGGGTCGAGAAGCGGCGCATAGCGGCTCATCAATCTCGACCAACGGATCAGACGGGCCGCATCGAGTCGCCTCACACCGGGAATCGCCGCCACACCCAGAAGTCGTTGGGGTTCGATCTCCCGAGCCACACCTTTCTGGAACTGGGCCACCTGCAAAGGCCTCAGGGGCAAGAGGGCATCCGCCAGACCCAACTCGGTGATCCAACCGAGTACATACCGGTTTCCGGTATGCAGGACCTGAAGAGAGCGATCGAAGCAGAAGCCTTCGCTCCGCTCCGTGGCCAACTGCCCGCCGACAGCGTCGCGGGCCTCAAGAACACTGACCTCGTGACCGGCCGCTTGCAATCGCATAGCAGCCACCAGTCCCGAAAGACCCGCTCCCACCACCACGATATTCTTCGACTCTTTGGCCTTCACATCATCCTCCGCGAGAGCCCACCCTAGCGCCGAATTTCAAGGTCGGCCCGTCATGGGATGAGAGCGGCGAAGCCTTCGTCCATTCGCGAAATGACGTCGTGGAGCGTCTCGAAGGGGTAGAAGGAAACACCCTTTTCGTGCAGGGCCTCGCTCAGGGTGTCCTTGGCAAAAGCGACATCGGCCGCCTCGGCCCCACACAGGTCGGAGACCCGCCCATTCCCGATATGGATGCATAGAGTCGAGGGAGCCTGGTGCCTGAAGGCCTCGATCCGGTTTCTCTTGCACAGACCCGTCCCACACGTACACCCGGGATTGCGCCCACCGGGCGATAAGCGCCAGCGGTCNCCCTCCAGNTCCAACCGNTTCGAAGCGTGATCGAAACGGANCCCATGAATCTCCTGGAGCCGGATGAGGTTGTAGTCGAAGCCNTCGGAAAGGATCTGGAACGGCACCCCCCGACTCTCACACCAGGCGAGGAGATCTCGCGCCCCCGGATCGAGATCGATGGTCCGCAGCAAGGCCTCGATGGACTCAGCGGAAAACTCGAACCCATCGAAGAGTTCAAGCGCATATTGCCAGGCATCGAGCTCGCCCTTCTGGTAGAGGGTCGTCAGATGAGCCCGCCTCTCAGGAAGGTGGGTCTGGGCCACCTGCCCGCCGACATCCTGAACACTGAACGTTCCGTCAAAATCACAGAAGATGGCCAATGAATCCTTGTCCGCTGTAACGGAAAGGGGATCGGAATCAGGAAGTCCCTTGGCGACTTCACCCGTCATTTCTCGGTCCTCCTTCCCATCGGACATCTTCGTCCCCTCCTCCACCCCGGGCCCGCTTCCAGTCAGGCCATCGTCGTGTCCTGACCTTTTCGGGAACCGGACGCCAAATAACGCGAAGCAAAGAGGTTCCGTATTGAACCCGGATCGGGATCGATCCGCTGTGTTGCAGACGGTAGCCTATTCCCATTCATAGCCGGCCCCATCGAATCTCGTACAGGTCGT
Organism: Spirochaeta sp.; assembly: GCA_002691025.1. GTDB lineage: Bacteria > Myxococcota_A > UBA9160 > UBA9160 > UBA4427 > MED660. Next base: position 120,572 of record NZGT01000080.1, read on the forward strand.
TACCCTAGGAGGGCTCGCGATCCAGGCAGAGTGTCCCGGGCTCGAGGAATGGACCCATGCACGAATCAGACACGATGAATCGAATCGACGTCCGCCTTCGGGAAGGACCCGTCCTGCTTCTTGATGGCGCCACCGGCACCGAAATCGAACATCGGAGTACGCGCTGCGACCTCCCCCTCTGGTCCGCTCGGGCTCTACTTGATTGCCCAGAGCAGATCGAAAAGATCCATCGCGAATACGCAAAGGCGGGTGCTGAGATCATCACGGCGAATACCTTTCGAACCCAGAAACGGACCCTGAAACGGGGTGAAAACGAATACCCGCGACTCGGAGAAAGAGACCGAGAGCTGACCTCGCTGGCCGTTGAACTCGCCAGGGCCGGGGCCAGGGGCCACGCCGGAAAAGATTCAAAAGACACCTGGGTGGCCGGTTCCGTTGCCCCGCTGGAGGACTGCTATCAGCCGGACAGGGTTCCGGAAAACGAGGCTCTCGAGCGTGAACATCGCCGGCACGCCGAGAACCTCGCTTATGCGGGCGTAGACCTGCTGCTGATTGAAACGATGAACTGCATCCGAGAAGCCTCGGCTGCAGCCCGGGCCGCACAGGCGACCGGGCTCCCTTTCTGCGTCAGCTTTGTCGTCTCCTCGTCCGGACGATTGCTATCCGAAGAGAGCCTGTCCCAGGCCATTGATGCAGTCGCTCCCTACTTGCCCCTCGGTGTCGGGATGAACTGCCTACCGGCCTCCTGCGTCGATCCAGGCCTGGCCATCCTGAAGCAATCCGGCCTGGACTTCGGTCTCCACACCAACCTGGGAGTCCCGGGCTCCGACTCGGAGCCGAAGTACAAAGCCGAAACGACACCAGATCAATTCGCCCGGTATGCAAGGGACTGGGCCGGAACCGGAGCAAGCTGGGTGGGAGGGTGCTGCGGCACGACCCCCGCCCACACCGCCGCGGCCTACAGTGCACTTGGAAAAGAGTGACAAAAGCGCACCCCCGAAGGCCCCTTTCGCCCCTGAAGCGCGCATGCCATGCGGGAAAGCATCCGCCAGGAACGAGCCGGCTTTTCTGTCTAGGCGAAAAAACCGGAAGAGGATCATTTTACTCTTCAGTCCAAACCCCGATCGGCCGTTTCATCCTGGTAAGCATGGTTTCGGGAAGAGGGGCATGGCTTTTGAGGAGCGGGCCTGCCCACCGACCCTTTTATTGCGCCCGAGTCGACTATCCCTCCCCTCGCGTCGACCGTGAGGAGCCGACTCGGGCGCAAGTTTTCTGCCTGCGAGAGCCCCGAATCGCCTGGGTATCACGGGGCCTGGAAGACCTCTCGCGCGATCCCGGCGAGATAAACCGACCCTGTGCAACACAGAAGATCGGACTCTTCCATACCACCGCGCGCCTGTGAGAGTGCGGCCCGAGGATCTTCCTCGCAAACGATTCGGCAGCCAGGCGCCACGCGTTCACAAAACGCACGAAGCTCGTCCACGGGAAGCGAGCGATAGGCATCAGCCCGCGTGATCCAGACCTCCGACTCCGGAGAGATCAGATGGGCCAGAACCGCTTCGACACTCTTCTCCCGGGACATGGACAAGACAAAGCGCCGACGCGTCGAGGGCATGGTTTCGAGAACGCGCCCGAGAGCCGCGGCTGACTCGGACGTGTGAGCCGAGTCGATGAGAACAACCGGATTCCGGGCCACGATCTCGACCCGGCCCGGAAGATGCGCCTCCATCAATCCGGCACGCGCCTCGGAGCCCCGGTCCTCGCCGACCCAACCCGGAAGCTGGAATACCGCCGCCAGAGCCAAAGCAGCATTCTGGATCTGATGCGAACCCAGAACGGAAAGCCCCATGGGCCTTTCAAGACCCTCTGTGTCCGTGAAGAGAAAGCCCTGCACGGCGCCTTCCGGGCAGGCGTCCCAACCCTCGAAACCCGGCTCCAAGGCGGTGGCATCAAACTCATGCCCCAGCCGGAAGCAGGGAGCGCCGACTTCCTGAGCCCGCGCCACCACGACCTCGGCCGCGGAGGCTTCCAGACGGCCCATCACCACAGGGACTCCGGGCTTCAGGATCCCGGCTTTCTCGGCCGCAATCGCGGCCCGCGTATGGCCGAGCTGGGCCGTATGTTCCAGCTCGATCTGCGTCACACAGGTGCTCGCAGGCTCCACGATATTCGTGGAGTCCAGTCTTCCGCCGAGGCCCACCTCAAGAATCACACGGTCCAGATCCATCCGGGAGAAAAGCAGGAGAGCCGCGGCCGTGGTCACATCAAAAAACGTGGGGGCCCCATCTGGATCCTCTGCCTGCATGGTTTCGACGTGAGGACGAATGGTTTCCACCGCTCTTGCCAGTTCGCCACCCTCCACCTCCGCACCGTCGATTCGAAAACGTTCCGTCCAGCGCTCGAGATGAGGAGACGTAAAGGTCCCCACCCGCTCTCCGCCCGCCCTCAAGATGGCCTCGGCCATGAGGCAGGTGGACCCTTTGCCCTTGGAGCCCGCGACATGGAGAACGGACAGGCCTTGATGCGGGTCACCGAGACGCTTGAGAAGAGCCCCAATGGCCGTCAAGTCGAAACGCGCCCGAGTCGACGCCGGGTCGCGTTCGAAATTGATCAGGCCCTCGAGCCAATTCCCCGCTTCAAGTGCAGTCTGAATCGATGCTCTTACCGCCAATGGAATCTACCCACCCATTCTCTTCAGAAAGCAACAAAGGGCGGCCCTCAAAAAAGGACCGCCCCTTGGTGATTCCGGGTACAGCGATCTACTGCTGAAGGTAGCGCTGGCTTTCGCGATACTTCTTGACTGCCACGCTCGTGGATTCAATGGCCGGGAAGAAGTACTTCACGGCATGCCCACACTCCTGGCAGACCCGGTAGCAGAACTTGAATCCTTCCACTTCCCGCACACTTCCTACGCTCACTCGATTCTTGTCGGTGCAGCATTGAGAAGGCGTCGGAGGTGAAACAATGCGCCGCGGATAATCATTCTTCGGAGCTTCTTCCGTCGAGTACTCGATGATGTTCTGAGTAACCCGGTGTGAGCGCTCTTCAGAGTTCTTCTTCCTGATATTACTTCCTATACGTCTCAACTCGCATTCCTCGCAAGAAACTCTGCTGTCTCGTTGTTCGGCATCCGCTCGAACTCCTGCAGCAGAGGTGAAAGGTTCTCGTACGGCGCTGTGCAGGGCGGGCCGTCCGAATAGAAAAATCGACTTTCCGACACCGAGGCCGGCACCACCTGCCCGAATTCATCGCCGAGTTCAATCAGCATCGAACTCCGGGTCCCATAAGTGTCCGCAAGGTGCACACATGTTTCATCGAGTTCGTTTTTGGCGGCCCCGTGCTCTCTACAGACGTCTCCCAGGCTCGCAAGCAGGTCCTCTTCGGGCCCCGCCACAAGAGCCCGGACCTGCTTCTCAAGGCGTTCCACCTTCGGCACAGGCGATGAGAGTGCATCCCCATTGCCGATGACATGCACCCCTTCTTCCAGTGCCTCAACCCGAGGAAGACCTCGGTAGACGGCCACAAAGGCATTCTCGCGATCACACACAAAGCAGTTGAACGCGTTGTACTGATCCTGGCCGAGATGCTTCAATGTTTCAGCGGCATCCGAGGCCCGTGTTTCGCTCAAGCAGTCGGTCACGATCTTGCCGCGCGAGAGACGATTCGGATCGTTTTCGCCGCCGGATAGATTGGTCAAGGCACACAGCACGCCCGATGGATTCATTCCGATCCAGGTCCCACCCGCCTTGAGGTCGAGGGGCGCCAGCACAGCCCCTTTTTCCAAGACACGGATGGCGGGCCCTTCTGCAGGCCGATCAAGATATTCATCTCGATTGGCGGCCAGAACCAACCAGCGATCGGGGACGGTCCGGTAGACTGCAATCAGGGTGCACATCCGATTCCGCCTCTCCCTTTCCGTGCTCTCTTCGGACTTCATCGAGCCTCGTTCCGAGGGCCGATCCTCTCGCAAGCCTACGATGCGATTCGCACGCCGCCCCACGGGTCTCCCCGCGATTCCCGTGGCTCTCAATCCAGGAGTCACTTCCGACTCGATTTCGGCTCAATCCGCAAAACCGTATCAAATTCAGCCGGTTCACAGACAAGGTGCACACAGGGCCACGTTCTTCATGAACGAAGCGCGGGATCTCCACTAAGCCCGCGAGATGGCTGAAGAAATTACACCAAGTCGGCCCTTTTCGCAAGCCTGGAGAGGGCTCACTCACGTCAACCCGATCGGATCGATCAGGCCTTCACGACGCGCAAAGGCGCACGCTCGGCTTGCCGGGGCGGAGAAGAGGTTGGCCCTTCCCAGCCCTGCTCCGCGCGAAGGGCTGTGGCCTTGCGGCTAGCCAGATCCCGACTCATATCCAACCCGTGGTGAGCAAAGACCGCTTCGAGTTCTGCAAAGTTTCCTTCAATCGTGGAACGAACCGATTCAAAGCCAAGCTGCATCGCTTCGGAACGGCGCCAGAATGCCATCGGGTTCAAGGCAAAGAAGTCGGCATCGTGCTGCTGGGGCTCAAGCAAGACAATGTCTCCGCGGAAATCCTGGTCAGCGATGTAGTGCTGGACGGCCAGTTGAAGCCGGGAATGCAGAAGGGTCCGAAAAGCCTGACTCACCACAAGGTTCATGCCCCGGTCCGCGAGATGCGAGCCTTGTTCAAAATTTTCAGGGTCGCGATTGTCCCGATCGCTTCGATTCAGGAAGGGCCGGAAGGGGTTGTAACAGATGATCAGATCCGCCCCCTTCTCGATGGCGACATCGATATTCGCCGTGTTGCGCACGCCACCGTCCACGTAGTCGATTCCATTGAGTCGGGCAGGCTTGTAGAAGACCGGCAGAGCCGTTGATGCCTGGACGGCCTGGGAGATGGTCACTTCGCTGTTTTCATCCGCACCGAAAATCACGCGCTCGGCGGTATCGAGTTCACACGCGCTCAAGTAGAGCGAGGATCCACGCTGCCTCGCGAAGGCACTGAAATCGTTGGGCAAGCCCAGCCCATCAAGATTGCGGCGAAGCCAGTGCTCCAGCGGGCCATTCTGGAAGATCCCTGAAGGCAGGAGCGCACCCAGGGAAGGACGCGAGCGCTGAGGAGACATCTGACTCGCCACTTCGGACCAGAGCGTCTCGAGTCGGGAATACCCCGGCGCTTGCACGAAACGACGGAAAGCCGCCCCCATTGAGTCAGGGAGCCCGGGCAAGGAGCGGAGGAAGTCCAGACCGATTCCCGGCAGGTAACCGAGCATCTCAGAGGCGAAGCGAGCCGGTCGGTTCATGAACTCGCTGGCGTTCGGACTATAGAGATCACCCAGTCGAATTTCGCTCACGGTTTCACTGCGACCCTCGAGCACGCGAATCATTTCACTTGGACTGATGCCACCCGCCAGCGGAACAGCCAGCACCGCCCCCGCCGACAAACCCACGTAGATATCCAGGTCACAGAGTCCACGACCGACGAGGTAGTCCTCCAGGGCCTTGATCCCGCCGACCTTGAAGGCCCCTCCGGAGATGGCCCCGCCAGCCAGGACAAGCGCCACCTTGGGTTGGCTTTTCAGCCTGGGGCCTCGACTT
>NZGT01000081.1 GCA_002691025.1 Spirochaeta sp.
CCCGTGCCGGGCCAGGGAAAACCGACTGCCGGTGCCGGCGTAGAGGGCTTCGCGCAGTCGCGCCTCCACGGCCCCCGGCTCGTCGGTCTGAGCCCCCAAAGCCCTCAACATGAGAGCCGGGTGAAGCTCAGCGCCTGTCACGAGGCCCGCTTCGGCGGGTCCGAACGAAGCGGAAACCAGGCCCGGGAAGGACTCTGCGAGACAGGCCTCAACCGCCTGCGCTTTGAGGCGAGCCGCATCGCTGGATTCGTCCACAGCCGACAGGTAGACACAAAGCGGCGTGCCCCCGAGTTGGGCCAGATGCTCGCCAACAAAGGCCTGAACCTCCTCCAGACGGCCGTGCAGCTCTCGCTGACCCAAAGGCACCTCGGGTGCTGGCGAGTCCTCAGAGAGGATCTCAGGGTCCCCTCGCCACACACAGGAAAAAACGCGACCTTGAGTGCTGATCCGCCTCGTCGACTCCCCAGAATCCCGATCTGTGAGCTCGTATTCAACCGAGGAAGCCCAGTTGGCCGCAAACCGACTGCCCTCCTGCTCCGAGGAGAGCGCCCGGGCCGTCTTGGGCGGATCCAGGATCTGGAGCCGGTAGCGGAGCCGGGTCTGGCCTCCCGGCCAGGCCGAATAACCGGACCGATCGCTGTACAACACATCACCCTGCTCGAAACGGCAGGTGCCGACGGCGTTCGCGAGGGCCCTGGGTACAGCCCACGCAAAGTTCTCGAAGAATTCCAAATCCATTAAGACACCCTCCCGATGACTCCCCCAAACACGCCTCACTTGACTCTCGCTGAGATTCAATCCTGCCTAAATCCCGAGGGGTCCAACCCCGCCCGTGCACCCTCAGACACAGGCCTACTTTACGCTGTTCCAATCAGAAGTCTGGAAGCACTGAATTAAGCAATCTTTTCAGCAGCTTAAAGAGTCCCTTAATCTGGACCATTTTGGTACGGCTTGACAAGCCGTCAAAAAAGTGGCGATATGGAGTTTCGTTCTGCTTACGAACGAATTTTATTGACCCCCAACCCCCGGAGGTGAAGAACGTGTCTGCGGAAGCCTATGGCCCCGCGCAAGATTTGCTCCCCGACTCAGCTGACTTTAGATTATCCCCCCAGGAAATCGAAAAAGGACAGAAGGCTGTTGATGCCTTTCTGAGCACTGTCAAAGCCGTTGATAGCCAGCGCAGTGCGACCGAGGCCCTGGATACGCTAGCGGCTGTGATCAGCGGTGGACACTGCGATTACCGGAGTTTCCCCTGGCAGCAATTGCGCGCTCATCATACGACCCTCGCTTTGTCCATCATCAAGGAACGGGGAGCTCCGGCTCGCATTGAAGCAATGCGATGTCGAGCGGACGACACTCGGAAGTTCCAGCAGGTCCCGGAAAACTATCCGGCGAAATCCGTTCAGCGAATTCGCACTTCGCTGGTCCGGGTGATCGAAGCCTGCTCCAGCCTCGGCTTCATCGACGAGGAAGACTCGACGCTCATGATCCCGCGGGCCCGCGCCGATCAAGAGGCCCGCAAGGCCGTCCGCGAAAGGCTGCTGACGGAAGGAGAGGTCCGCGCCCTGCTCTCCGCCTGCGATATGGAAGAGTCCACCGCTGCGCCGAGAGACGCTCTCATGATTTCGTTGGCCTTCCACGGTGGCTTGAAGACGGTCGATCTCATCAACCTCACCCTGGATTCCCTGCTTTTCGATGACAAGAAGAGCACGGTCAACATCCGCTTCAAAGCCCCCGGCGCGAAGAGAGCACGAAAGATCCCGCTTCAGAACGAGGACCTGATTGCTCTGGAAGACTGGCTGGAGGCGCGCGGACGCGAGCCGGGAGCCCTTTTCTGCCCGGTCAAGGACCGCAGTCACGCGGTAGAACTCAAGCGATTGAGCGCAGGGGCCATACGAGAAGTGTGCAACAGCCGAGCCGATCAGGCCGGTGTCCTGCCCTTCTCTCCCAATGACCTGGCCCGAAGCGGCATGCCCAAGCTGGAGATGGCTCGAAAGAAGAAGAAGGCCACACCGCCCCGGCGATCGGCTGCGGACTCGGTCCTCTTTGCCGACGGCGATTCAGACTCCGACTTGACTGAGAGCGAAGACCTGATCTTCCCTTACCGGAGCGTACGCGCCAGCAGTTGAGGGAAAATCTGCGGATCCACGCATGAACGGGTGAACCGGCTTCATCCCGTTCATGCGTGACCGCCGCTCGAGATCCGTCGTGTCCGCGAGCCAAACCCGACGGACCTCGACCCTGGCACGCCCCGTGTACTCAAAAGAGCGCGCAGGCCCTCGCAGGTGTATTTTCGGGCCATGTTCTATTCACGACGTTTTTCCACACGCACTCGTTTCCCAGCATGGCCTCTGGCCCTCGCGCTGGGAATCGGCGTCGTTCTCATTCCCTCCACGGCTCTGTACGCAGAAGCCGAATTCATCCCCGTCGATGAGTATGTCGGTCCGGATGGCCTCAGTGGGGACGCCATCTACGAACGTATCCTGGAAAACCGATTCGATGCGTTCAGCCAGACCTTGTCCATGCGATCGGGCGACGAGGGCGGAAACTACCAGCTCGTCGAGATGGAGATGAAATACAAACGCTACGACCCCAAGAAGAAAGGGGTCATCTCGAAAACCATTGCCAAATACACCGAACCCCAGGACGTGCGTCATCTGGGCTACTTGATCATCAACAAGGAAAGCGGCCAGGACGACCAGTTCGTATACAGACCCAGCGCTCGCAAAGTACGTCGCGTCAATGTGCGTGGCGAATCCATCGCCGGAACGGATCTGGCCTTCGAAGACGTGGTGCCACCCGAGTTCGACGATGGCACCCATCACCGGATGCCCGACGAGGAGGTGGCGGGCATCAAGACCTTCGTCATTGCCATGGTTCCCAAACTGTCGACCGAAAGCGAATACGCGAAAATCATGTACTACGTCGACCAGGAACGCTTCGTCCCCATCCGGACCCGCTACTGGGACAACAAAAGAGTCCTGATCAAGCGAATGGACGCCGACCCCGAGAGTCTTTCCCGGTTTGAAGACGTGGACAATCTAGATGGACCGCCCCGGACGGTCTGGATCGCTCAGAAGTCGGAGATGAAGAACCTCAAATCCGGAAGTTTCACCCGGCTTGAAATCGAGGACTTCAAAGCCGACCCCAGACTTCGAGATCGCGATTTCTCGCAACGGCAGCTGACAAACTCCCACTGAAACCGGAGTCGCTCCGCTCCCATGCGCTCGGCTATTTGGAAGACGCCTTGGCTCGAGTCAGATCCCGAACGGCTCCCCGAGCGGCACTGGTGGTCAGAAGTGCATACGCCTCCAGGGCCAGGGAAACACTTCGCTCACGCGATTCCGGCTGCCAGGCCTGCTCGCCTCGCGCCTCCATCTCCTCGCGTCTTGCCGCCAGCGTCTCATCATCCACAACCAGGCGGATCTCCCGATTGGGAATATCAATTCGGATCCGGTCCCCTTCCTGGGCCAGGCCAATCACTCCACCCTCGGCCGCTTCAGGCGAAACATGCCCGATGGAAAGCCCCGACGTGCCTCCACTGAAGCGCCCGTCCGTGATGAGGGCGCACTCCTCACCCAGCTTCTTCGACTTCAGATAGGTCGTGGGATAGAGCATTTCCTGCATGCCGGGACCGCCTCGCGGTCCTTCATAGCGGATCAACACCGCATCACCCGGCTGGATCTTGTCCGTGAGGATGGCATCGCACGCGGCCTCCTGGGATTCGAAGATCCGGACAGGGCCTTCGAATTTCCAGATCGACTCATCGACGCCGGCCGTCTTCACGATGCAGCCGTCCTCGGCCAGATTTCCGTAGAGAACGGCCAAGCCTCCGTCCTGGGTGTGGGCAAATTCGGCCTCGCGAATACAGCCCCCTTCCGCATCGAGATCGGGCTCTGCGAAATACTTGTCCTGGGAAAAGGCCTCAATGGTGCGCTCACCCCCGGGCGCCGAGAGAGCGCGCCGCTGGGCCCAGTCGCTTGCGTTCTCACTCCGGATGTCTTCTCGCGCGATGGCCTCATCGAGTCGGGGCGAATGAACCGAAAGCGCCGAAGTGCGCAGCTTCCCCGCACGACTCAAAGCACCCAGGATCGTGAAGACCCCGCCTGCGTGACCCACATCCTCGACGTGATCGTTGGACGAAGGAGCCACTTTGCAGATGCAGGGCGTCTGACGGGAGATCCGGTCGATGTCCTGCATCGAAAAGTCAACGCCGGCTTCGTGCGCGGCCGCCAGAAGGTGCAGCACCGTATTCGTCGAGCCCCCCATGGCCACATCCAGGGTCATCGCATTCTCAAAGGCCTCGAAGGTGGCGATACTACGCGGTAGGACCGAATCGTCCCCCTTCTCGTAGTGGCTCCGACAAAGGTCCACAATCAACGAGCCCGCTTTTTCAAAAAGTTCCCAGCGCAGGGCATGGGTGGCCAGCAGCGTCCCATTTCCGGGCAGGGAAAGGCCCAGCGCTTCCGTCAGACAATTCATGCTGTTGGCGGTAAACATCCCAGAGCAGGAACCGCAGGTCGGACACGCCGAACGCTCAATGGCATCGACGGTTTCATCGGAGACATCATCGTTCCCCGCTTGGATCATGGCATCGATCAGGTCGATCTTCTCGGACGCCAGAAGCGGATTGCCGTAGCGATCCTGAGTCCCCACAGCCTTACCCGCCTCCATGGGACCACCGGAAACAAAAACCGTCGGAATATTCAGGCGAAGCGCGGCCATCAACATTCCCGGCGTGATCTTGTCGCAATTCGAAATGCAGATCAGACCGTCCGCCACATGGGCATTGACCATGTACTCCACACTGTCGGCAATCAGATCCCGACTGGGCAACGAATAGAGCATGCCCGCATGGCCCATGGCGATCCCGTCGTCCACCGCGATGGTATTGAACTCGCGGCCGACACCGCCCGCGGCCTCCACCACGCCCTTGACCCGCTGGCCTACGTCGTGGAGATGGACATGCCCGGGGACAAATTGCGTAAAGCTATTTGCAATCGCAATGATGGGTTTGTCGAAATCCGTATCGGTCATACCGGTGGCGCGCCAGAGCGCACGCGCACCCGCCATATTCCGTCCATGGGTCGTTGTCCGACTTCGGTATTTCTTCATCGGCGAGTATCTCTCCATCCATCGAGCCTCTAGCCCGAAACAATCTGCCACAACATAGCGTTCTCGCGAGATTCTGACCCAAATCCTGGAACGCGAAGTGACTAGAGAGCCAGCGCACCCGAAAGGGACTGCCTGAGTCGCTCGGCCGACTCCGCACGCAGTGCCAACTTCGTCTTGTGGTGGGCCTTCGCGTGCAGGCTCGCGCCCAGAGTTCGCGCGTGCTCAAACGCGGATTCTTCCAGATCTTCCTCAGCCACGACCCAATCGAGATAGCCGACATCCACCGCAGCATCCGGGGCATAGACCTCAGCATGCGCCGTCGCACGCGTCAGATGCCGACGACTGAGGCGCTCATCCGCCAGGATCAAAGCGAAGGCGGGCAGCGTCATACCGATGGCCACCTCATTGAGACCCAGCTTGTATTCGCCTTNCGCACCGATCCGAACATCCACGGCCATGCAGAGCACCGCGCCCATGGCCAGGGCATGCCCGGTCACAGCGAAAACGACAGGCGCCGGAAACTCAAAGAGTCTCAAACCCAGAGCGGCCCCCTTGGTCACCAGTTTCTTGACTTCGTCCATATCGCCGGCGCGCATCACGGAAAGATCAAAACCGGCGGAAAATCGACCGGGACGCCCGATGACCAGTACAGCCGTGGCTTTGTCGGATTCCGCTTGATCAAGCGCTTCTCCCAACGCATCCAGCATGGCGTGAGACAACGCATTGGCTTTGCCATCATCCATCCGAATGACCGCCACACCTTCCTTCAGTTCATATTCCACCATCTCAGACATCCTCAATTCTTCTCTCGAAAAATGCGCCGCTTCACCCAGGACAAGGACAGCGCGATCCGCGATCCAGACAAGAAAAGGCGGTGATCCAGATGGATCACCGCCTCGTCGAGCTATCCAAATGGGCTGATTTTACTCAGGAGAAACGCTCGTTGCCTCAGGACCCTTTCGGCCCTCGGCTGCTTCGAACGAAACTCGCTGCCCTTCACTGAGAGACTTGAATCCCTCTCCCAGGATATTCGAATGATGTACGAAAAGATCCTTCGAGCCGTCATCCGGAACGATGAACCCATATCCCTTTTCGTCGCTGAACCACTTTACGGAACCACCTGCCATTGAATCTCTTTCTTCTTCACTCCCAAATCCAGCCCTCTCGCTGTTGATACGCTGCGATTGAGCCTTCAAAGGGAAACACGAGTACTGGTAAACCCGCCCGGCTATAGGACTCCACCATGGAGCGACCCCACCCTAAGCACGATTGACTTCACGGTGGACCTGCCCGACGAGCGGCGTCAGACTAGATCACTCAGACACTCCGCGCCCGCCCCATGGGGAAAGCCGCGTCGACCTACCCGAGGCGATATTCCGACATGGGAATGGATTCCAGTCGTCCGAGGTCGAGAAAAGCATTGACGCTGTCCATCATGAGTTGGAGGCGCCGGCGGTATTCCGTCTCATTATCACAGTCGTACCAGACATGCGGATCCGAAAGGGCTTCGATTGGAAAANTCTCTTCCACGATACCGTCACATTCCGGCGTCCCTGGAACCAGCGTTCTCAGAACCGCGTTCCGGACATANGCGAAGGTCGACTGGGTCTCCACGGCGACCTGCCGATGCTCCACCGTCCAGCGCTCGATGAACTCTTGATCGGAGATATCTGGTTTTTTATGAATCCGGGTCACTAGATTGGCACCGCGCGATCGCTCGCCGGGAGGAGGGTCGTAGACCATGGGTCGAGACTCGGCCACAAGGTAACCGGCCAGGCTTTCGCTCTCCGCATGAAGAGCCTGTTCGGCNGCCTGACGATCATCGGAATTTTCCAACCAGAAGGAAACCATCGCCCGAATNGGCGGCTCNCTCGTGGAGATACGNACNCCCGCCCCNGCTTCCACGGCCTCATCGTTGACGTTCAGAGANACGTTTTTCGCCCCTGACTCACGGAGCACNGGCACCGCGCGCTCAAGCAAGNCCACACGCAGAGCGTCACCCGATGCACCCAGATCTTTTGAAATCAGATAAACCAACTTCTCCATGAGAGCTCCCTTGCTACTTTTGACCGTCTCGCGGAAGGTAACCACAAGTCAGACCCGGTGCACCCGGCTTGGGCTTCGACAGTCAGGTGCGTTAGTTTTCGCAAACCACGGAAAACCCACCGCAAGACCGCGCACTCACCGCACCTTTCAACTCGGAGATCCTCATGGCCCTTCTCGACCTCTCTGCCGAAGAACTGCTCCTCACCACACGCGCCGTACGGAAAAGGCTCGACTTCGATAGGCCCGTCGCACCGGAACTGATTCGAGAATGTCTGGAAGTGGCCCTCCAGGCCCCCAGCGGTTCCAATGCCCAGGGCTGGCATTTCGTCGTAGTGACCGATGAGTCAAAACGCCAAGCCATCGCCGAGATCTATGCCAAGGGTTTCGAGATCTACCGGGGCATGCAGGAGTCTGCTCATAACCTGAGCGAACAAGCCGAAGACGAACTCGATGCCAAGCAGATGGAGCGGGTCGTGGATTCCGCAGAATACCTGGCCGCGAACCTGCATCGCGCACCGGCCCTGGTGATTCCGTGCGTCGAAGGACGAACCGATCAGGCCACGGGGCCGGCGGCCGTCATCGGCAACGCCAGCCAATTCGGCTCGGTCCTCCCCGCCTTCTGGAGTTTCATGCTGGCGGCCCGCTTGCGGGGCCTCGGAACCGCATGGACGACCATCCACCTGATGTTCGAAGAACAGGTGGCTGAGATCCTGGAGATTCCTTTCGATCGAATCATGCAAGCCGCCCTCTCGCCCGTGGCCTACACGAAAGGCACCGACTTCAAGATCGCAAGGCGCAAGCCCCTTGACTCGATCCTGCATGAAAACAGCTGGTAGAACCGTTCGTCAGGCTACAGAAGTGGATCGCATGCGGTCCCCGGTCGGCAATCCAACAAAACGCTTTTTGAAGCGCGATCCAGGCAATCCGGCTGGGCATCATTGCGCGTAACGATGTAGGACCCTGAGAGCGACGCCGGCGGGTCGGACCCCGTCGCACCGATGCCATCGAGTGTCGCACGGATCTGGGTCATCTGACCCCCGTTCGCTTCATTGGTCAGATACAAAGTGATCTGGTTGCCCGCCATGGTTCCCGAGTACCCACTGGTCGCGCCGGTCCCGAAACAGTCGTCCCCCTGCGAGCCCCATTGCCCCAGGATCTTGGAGAAGTCCGAGGGATCCCGTTCCAGATACAAGGTCACCAGGAGTTCCGGTTGGACTTCATCACGCGTGTTCCACGTCCCATCCGGATTGAAATACGGCGGCTCAGAGGAACCGCTCCCGCTATCGCTGCTGCACCCGACCAGACCGAAGTACAAACACAGCAGAACTACGCTGAAGATCTTCATGAGAGCGCTCCCTGGATTTCAAACTCGCGAAACGAAATACGGAAAAAGGCGGGCGCGAGAGTTCTCACAGCCCCAGCCCATCAGAACACGGACCGAGGACCCTGATACCCACCTCATCCTCGTCTCTACTCTTCGGAAGAACGTCCGAGAGCTTGAATCCCCCCGAACCCACGGGGAAAGACGGATCACAACGCGGGCGTCGGCGGCTCGCCACCGATGGGTTCCAAAACAACCTCAGCAAAAGCCGTCGAGTGCGACCTTGTTTCCAATAAGAAAAAGATCGTTCCTCTCGCATGGGAGAATCCGCCTCCGATCCAAAAAGGCAGTAGACGTAGCCGAGGGCCGCATGGCACTCTGAAGTGCAGACCGGGAACGCAACAGACCTGGCGGAGGTACAGAGCCGCTTGATCCAATCAAGGGCTGGGGCTGGCCGTCCGGGAGGCGGGAAAACGTGAACAGTCAAAAGTGGTGGTGGTGGGGTCTCGGCTCAATGGTTTTGGTCGTCGGAGGAGTCTTCCTCGACCTGAATTCAAAACCAGCCCCCCAAAGAGACGAACTTGAAACCACGACCCGGATGAATATCCCTCTGGAACAATCTCCGTCCATGCAAGAGCATCCAGAGCCATTCGCCGCTTCCATTCAACCCGGACGCTCCGCTACGAAAACGACCCACCCCCCCGAAGAGACATCCGATCCCAAAGACCCGGTCAAAGAGTCCCGAAAGCCGACCCGCCTCTACCGCGATGCCCGGATTCAGCCCGTGTACGACCTGGCCAGCAATCGTGTCGAGGGGGTTCGCATCGTGGATGTCGCACCGAATAGCTTCTGGAGTGAAATCGGGGTCCGGAGCCACGACGTGATACTGGAATTCAACGGCTTTCTCATTGAAACACCGTCGGCCACCGTCGCCCTGATGAACGCTGTGTCCGAGGGGCAGAGCCTGAGCCTCCGGATCCGAGGCGCCGAGGGCCGAATCCGCTTCGCCGAATACCGAACGCCTCGCTGAGTCCACCCATCGGCAAAGCCAGCAAAGGAGCCAAAGGCCCCACGACCGGGCCGCGCGGCTGCCTATCTTCTCGACCGGCTCTCGATGGCCTCCCGAACGCACCCCATCGGCAGTGGACCGGCAAAGTCCGCTCCAAAGCCTTGAAATGGCGGCCCCACACAGAACNCACGGGTTNCCGTCGGCCAAGANCNTCTTGCCTCCGGCCNCGAAAACGAAGGTAGGGAGGCCAGAAAAACGCCTTCCTTGAACAAAAATTGACACAAAAGGCACCCCGACCACCACTCATTGGAACTCGGTGACAGGGATCCANCTCTGTTNGCCCTCTGAAATGTGGAGTTGCAATTGAGACGCAAAATCGGACTCGTGGTTCTCTTGGCCCTGATCGTGGGCTCCGTCGTAAACCTGACGGGGGCCGCCATGGCGTCGACCGTGACCCTGACCTTCGATTCGGGAGGCCACGACCCCAACCCCGCCGCGTGTAACTTTCACGGCCCTTACGACTACATTGAGGATGGCGCTCGAATCGGCGGTGTCTGGCTTCAGGACCACGGGCTCCCGACTGCGGACCTCCGATGCGGCCATACCCATATCGACCCAACCACCTATTCCGGAGCCACAGGCGATTCCATCATGGATCATCCCTGGCTGAATGCAGTACAGGTACTCAAAATCACGCTCGAGAGCGGCGAGGCCTTCCGAGTTGATTCCATCGACACCCGGGTCCGCTACCGCTGGCTCGGAGAGGTACAACCCAACTTCGCGCGGCCTGACTGGTCATGGAGTGAGGATCATGTCCACATGCTTCTCTCGAGCAGCTTCGATCCGACCACNGCCATCTATGAATCGCTGGCACAGATCGAGACCTACTTCACAGCCTTCTCGATTGATGACCAGACCATCTATTACAGCGGGAGTGACCCCCGCCCAAACCGCCCCGCTCGCACATCGCCCTTCATCACCACCCAAATCCAGGGCATCAGCGGGACCGAGGTCTACATGCTCAGCACGGGGGGAACGTATTTCGACAACATCACCCTCACCGTCATCCCCGAACCCAGCACCGCCCTCCTGATGGGACTTGGACTCGCGTTCCTCGGTGTACGCAATCGAGGCTGAGAGGCCCCCGCACAAAGGCAAGCCTCCATGGGGGCGCCCATTTTGCGTGTTGACGGCCCTCCTTGAGCCATTCTGCGCACTTTGCCCGGAGCCGCGGACGCCGACAGGATCTTGCGTTACGCTCATCCCTGAACCGTAAAGCCGGTCAAGACAAGGCAACCACAACAACCATCGAGGTTTGCGTGAAAAGGGTACACAGAGGCCTCCTGTCAATGATCTCCGCACCCACAGGGCTTGAGTCACCGTGACCCGCCTCATCAATCTCTACCGCAGCGTCATTGGCAAGAAATTCATTGTCGCCGTGACNGGGTCGATCATGATCGGCTTCCTGATCCTGCACGGTTGGGGGAACCTGAAGGTTTTCAGTGGCCCCACGGCGGCNGGCGTTCCGGAAATCGATATCTATGCCGATTTCCTGCGAACCGTAGGCGCCCCCATCTTCCCCCACGGCACCCTGCTCTGGTTCATCCGGATCGCCGTTCTGGTGAGCCTGATCCTGCACGTGGTCTGTGTCACCCAACTCGCCCGGCATAACAGGAAGGCTCGCCCCGTTCGTTACAAGCACGCCCGAAACTGGAAAGAGGCGACCCGGGCCGCGCGGTCGATGATCTACACCGGATCCGTAGTCGTCTTCTTCATCGGCTTCCACCTCATGCAGTTCACCGTGGGCGGTATCGATTCNACGCACTTCGTGCAGGGAGAGGTGTATGGGAATCTCTACGGAGCCTTCCAGCACCCCATCTATGTAGCGCTCTACGTCACCGTCATGGCCGTGATCGGCTTTCATCTCTATCACGGAGCCTGGAGCCTCTTCCAGACCCTCGGATGGGACAATCCCGACCGGAACAAAAGCCTCCGCCTCTTTTCGGTCGCATTGGGTCTCGGCATCTTCCTTGTCTTCAGCGCCGTCCCCATTTCATTCTTCTCAGGCGAGATGAGTAAACCCTCAACCCAACACGTCGAGACATCNTCGCAAAAAAGTAGGTAGTCATGGAACTGGACGCCAAGATCCCGGAAGCACCCATCGAAGACATGTGGAGCACCCACAAGGAGCACATGCGCTTGGTGGGCCCACGGAACCGCCCACAGTACAAGGTCATCGTGGTCGGTACCGGACTGGCCGGGGCTTCGGCGGCTTCATCCATGGCAGCCATGGGATATCACGTGGAGTCCTTCTGTTTCCAGGATAGCCCTCGCCGTGCCCACAGCATCGCGGCCCAGGGCGGGATCAATGCCTCCAAGGATTATCGAAACGACGGAGACTCGACCTACAGACTCTTCTACGACACCCAGAAGGGTGGCGACTACCGCTCCAGAGAAGCCAATGTCTGGCGCCTCGCCGAACTCAGTACCGACATCATTGATCAGGCTGTCGCCCAGGGNGTCCCCTTCGCGCGAGAATATGGCGGCATGCTGGCCAACCGCTCCTTTGGTGGCGTCCTGGTGGAGCGGACCTTCTACTGCCGCGGAGAAACAGGGCAGCAACTGCTTCTCGGTGCCTGTTCGGCCCTGGCCAACCAGATCCATGCGGGCAACGTCATCATGCACACTCGCAAGGAACTGCTCGATGTCGTCATCGTGGAAGGACGGGCTCGAGGGATCGTNACNCGGGANCTGGTCACCGGAGCCCTCGAATCGCACGCCGCGGATGCGGTGGTCCTCGCAAGCGGCGGCTACTCCAACGTCTACTACCTCTCGACCAACGCCAAGGGCTGCAACGTCACCGCCACCTGGCGCGCCCACAAGCGGGGCGCTGGCTTCGCCAACCCCTGCTACAACCAGATCCACCCCACCTGCATTCCGGTTTCAGGAGAGCATCAGGCCAAGTTGACTCTCATGAGCGAGTCCTTGCGTAACGACGGCCGGATCTGGGTCCCCCGGAAGGCTTCGGACAAACGGAATCCGGCCGACATTCCCGAAGCCGACCGCTACTACTACCTTGAAGAACGCTATCCCCGCTTTGGAAACCTTGTCCCGCGTGACGTCGCCAGCCGAAATGCCAAAGAGGTCTGCGATGAGGGTTTGGGGGTAGGCCCCTCCGGACTTGGCGTCTATCTCGATTTCGAAGATGCCATCCAGGACAAAGGCCACGACGTCATCGGGTCGCGCTACGAGAACCTCTTTGCGATGTACGAAAAAATCACAGGCGACAGCCCCTGGGGCACACCCATGCGGATCTTCCCTGCCCCCCACTACACCATGGGCGGCCTCTGGGTGGACTACAACCTGATGAGCAACCTGCCCGGTCTCTTCGCCATCGGCGAGGCCAACTTCTCCGACCACGGGGCCAACCGGCTTGGGGCCAGCTCCATGATGCAGTGTCTTGCGGACGGCTATTTCATCATCCCGCTGACCATCGGGGACTACCTCAGCCGGTATGAAAGCGGCGACGTGGACACCCACCATCCGGCTTTCGCCGATGCTGAGCGCGAAGCCAAGGGTCGCCTTGACAGGATGCTCTCGATCCAAGGCACAGAGACCGTTGAGTCACTTCATCGCGAACTGGGTCGGGTCATGTGGGATCACTGCGGCATTGCACGCAACGCCGATGGTTTGAAAGAGGCCCTCACCCGGATCCCCGATATCCGGGACCGCTTCTGGAACAACCTTCGAATCACAGGATCCGGCGCGCAAGTAAACCAGACCCTCGAACACGCGGGCCGGCTCGCTGACTTCCTGGAATTTTCTGAACTCATGTGTCGCGATGCCCTCGCGCGCGATGAATCTTGCGGCTGCCACTTCCGCGACGAACACCAAACGAAAGAGGGCGAAGCCATGCGAGATGACGAGAACTTCTCCCACGTCTCGGTATGGGAGCACCAAGGGACCGACAACGAACCGATCATGCATAAGGAGCCTCTCTCCTTTGAAGCGCTGCCTCTCGCGCAACGGAACTACAAGACATGAATTTCACTCTACGAGTATGGCGACAAGCCGACGGGGAGTCCGCGGGCGACCTGAAGACCTATCAGATCGAGAACATCGAGCCGACCTGTTCCTTCCTCGAGATGATGGACATCCTGAACGAGCAACTGAATGAGGAGAACGACGAACCCGTCGCTTTCGACTCCGATTGCCGAGAAGGCATCTGCGGGATGTGCTCCATGTTCATAAACGGAAAACCCCATGGTCCCATGGAGGGCACCACCACCTGCCAGCTCTACATGCGACACTTCGAAGACGGGGATGAGATCACCATAGAGCCGTGGCGATCCACCGCCTTTCCAGTGGTACGGGATCTCGTGGTAAACCGGAGTGCCTTCGACAGGATCATGCAAGCCGGAGGCTACGTCAGCGTACACTCAGGGCCGAAACCGGAACCGAACTCGATTCCCATCGAACCGGAGATCTCGGAAGAGGCCCTCGATGCCGCCTGCTGCATTGGCTGCGGGGCGTGTGTGGCCGCGTGCCCAAACGGGTCCGCCATGCTCTACACCTCAGCCAAGGTTTCCCATCTCGGGCTTCTACCCCAGGGCCAACCGGAACGCTTCGAGCGTGTTCAGAACATGGTCCACCAGATGGAGGCCGAAGGCTTCGGCTCCTGCCGCAACTACGCGGAATGCGAGGCGGCCTGCCCGAAGGAGATCTCCATCAAGTTCATCGGCCAGATGAACCGGGATTTCCTACGCTCCACCCTGTCCCTTCCGATCAAACGGCGGGGAAAAATGGATTCGCAATAGCGTCGGCAGGTGCGTTCCGGCTAGGAGATACACATGGACCTCAAGACCCTGGATACGGCGGACCTCGAAGTCGCTCTCGTCACCGCGCAAAAGAGTTGGTCAGAGCTTCGCGCTGAAGACACCGAGAGCATCTGCCTGGATATCCTGAGCGTAGAACCGCAGAACGCAGAAGCTCTTGAGCTTCTTTTGCGCAGCCGGATCGAACTCCTGAAAAAAGGGCTGCCACAGAGCGTCGCTCGCGCCCAGGAACTGCTCTCCAGCCTGGCTACTCCCTTCGACCAGGCCTTCTATTCCGGCATGCTCCGAGAAGCCCAGGCCCGTTACCTGCTGGAAAAGCGCGGCCGTAGTACAAGCCACGTGGCCTATAGCTGGTTTCGTCACGCCATGGATGACTTCGAAGCCTCCGCGGCCATCGACCCCAGCCGGATCGAGCCCAAGCTCCGCTGGAACGCGTGCCTACGAACACTGAAGAACAATCCCCAGTGTGCCCCTGCCCCCGAAGAAGAAGAAGAGCACGGCATCGAATAGTCGAGGCAGGACTGCAGGAATCACGGGCCATGCAAGAAAAACAAATCTTCCGATCCATACGCGTTGTGGCCACCAGCCCGAAGCGCTGGGCCCGCGTAATCGGAATGATGGCCGCCATGGCGCTGATCATCGTTCTTCTCAGCTTTTTTGGTCAATGGCTGGGCGAGCAGTTGCCCGTTTTCGAAGCCTGGATCCGGAGCATGGGCTGGTGGGGGCCCGGCGCCTTTCTCGTGGCCTTCACCGTACTGACCCTTCTCCAGATGCCCGCATCCCTCCTGGCCATCGCAGGGGGCGTCATCTTTGGCCTGCAAGAAGGCCTCGTGGTCGTCATCTCTTCCAATGTCGTCGCCGCACTCATCGCCTTCTGGCTCTACCGGATCCTTTTCAGGCAGCGGCTGGAACGCATGCTCGAGAAGCACCCCAAAACGCATGCCGTGGAATCGGCCATCGCGGCCCAGGGCTTCCAACTCATGGTGCTTCTCAGGCTCGGCCCCTTCAACTACTCCGTGCTCAATGCCATCCTCGGGGCGAGCAACGTGAAGGTGCTTCCCTTCCTCTTTTCCTTGATCGGCTCGTTTCCAGGCAACGTCGCCACCGTCTATTTCGGGGCTGTCGCCAAGCATATGGCCCAACGAAGCGCGGGGACAGACGATCTCAGCACCGCTCACGAGATCACTCTCGTCGTGGGCTTCGTTGTCACCGTCATCGTGTTCCTGTTTGTCGGAAGAGTCGCGCATCACGCCATCGAAACAGCCGAAGCTGATGCCCTCAAAGCGGAAACGAAGAACCCTGCCTGATAGGCTCGTACCCGTCTGAGCAGAGCCGCGCCCACAACCTACCGCGCGCTACTGGCTTCTCTCACGACGACCGCACATGAACAGGCCAACGAGGCCGACCAACACCATCCACGCGGTCGAAGGCTCGGGAATCGGCTCGAAATCGTAGCTTTCGTCGTACCCCGTGTAGGCGATCGAGACATCATCGAAATACCCCGTCTGCCCCTGATTGTAGGTGCCCACACCCACGCTCAGCGCCAATAGTTCCGCACCCACAAAGTCAGCATCAAAGACCAGGGTCCAATCTGAAAGTGTGCGCAACGGCGGCCCGCCAAAGCTATTGGGCTGCCCGAAGCCACCATCCCACCAGAACAAGCCCGTCGTGGAAGTGATTTCCGCAGTGATCCAGTCATCTGTCGGAACCGGCGCAATGGGGTTCGTTTGCCAATATGGCTCGTACACGAGGCTGCCGTACCCATCCCCCACCGCTGTGGGGTTGTTGAGTGTCAAACGAATTGCGGGTGCCGCAAAGCTATTCAGATCGCCTTCGGAACCTTTGTAGAAGGAGTAGGAGATGGCAAGCGATCCGTCCGTCAATATATCGGAAGCATTCCCATAGGAGTCGACCACTCCGACATGGGCCACATCAGGATTGCTACTCCCCGTGGTGAGCAAGCCGGCCCCCACTGGCAAAGGCTGATTGTTTTCCAGGTTCCCACCCACGCCCGAAAGGTTCACGATGTCCGCTGCACCTCCGGCCTCCACTTGCATCTCGTACCAGACGCCCTCGGTAGGCGTCACCGAATACGGAGCAAAAACAGAGACCGTGGTCGTAGCCGAATAAGCGACGGAAGAAATCACAAGAAAAAAAGCCCCGATGACCGCAGCCACCCCATGAGCCGCATCACGTCGCGATGCTCTTCGGGCGAAACACCGATTGATCATGAACTTCTCCGAGTTGAATCCGCCTGATCAGGATCTGCCGGAAAGCACAGTCACAGAGAACGCTTCCGGTACAGATTTACAGACACGTTGGAAAACCCGGATTCAACTTCGCATGGGTCCATCACAAATAGCAACGGGATAGTTGCGGATCTGCTTCAACGTTCGTCCGAATGGATATCCGCAGAACTCCCGTAACCATGGGAGGAAAAATCATCTCGGATAAGAAATGGATTTTTCAGTTACTCGGAAGCATCCACAACAGAGAGCGCATTCCCTGAACCAGAAAAGTCCAGGCAAGACATCCATGCGTCAAAAACTACTCGGGCGCGTCGTAGGAAAACTGCTCTCGCAACTCGCGCTTGAGGATCTTCCCACTCGGGTTGCGCGGAATCGCTTCGACGAACTCCACTGCCTTGACGGCCTTGAAGGGGGCGAGTCTTCCTTTGCAATACTCCAGGACCTCATCCGCAGCCAGATCGGCTTCCGAGGCCACCAGTACCGCCAAGGGAGATTCACCCCAACGCGCCGATGGAATCCCGATCACCGCGGCGTCGGCGACCTTCTCGTGGCCGAGCAGGACATTTTCGATCTCNGCCGGATAGACATTCTCTCCGCCTGAGATCAGCATATCCTTCACTCGGTCGACGATCGTAATGAACCCTTCGTCATCCACAGTGGCGACATCGCCTGTATGAAGCCACCCATCCACCACCGCTTCTTCTGTGGCCTCAGGACGATTCCAGTATCCCACCATGACATGCGGACCCGAAACGAGAACCTCACCCGGTTCACCGGGGGCGGCATCACGACCGTCCGCGGCCACAACACGGGCCTCGGTAAAGAAGAAGGCACGCCCCGTGGAGCCGGCCTTCTTGACCGCATCTTCTCCCGTAATCAGACAAGCGGGCCCACAGGTTTCAGTGAGACCGTAGACCTGCTGGATCTCCACGCCCAGATCAAGATAGGATTGAATCAGGTTGACGGGAACCGGAGCGGCTCCACTCATGATCCANCGCAGAGTGCTGAAATCATGCTGCTCGGGGTCGAGCACCGCCAGCATGAACTGCAGCATGGCCGGAACCATGAGCGTGGAGGTGATCTTTTCCTTCCCGATCAATTCCCAGGATTGCCCCGGATCAAAAGCCTTCATGATGACCAGAGTNGACCCTGCATACACGCAGCCTAGAACCGGAGCCAAGGCACCCACATGAAAAAGGGGCATGCTATTCAGGTAACGATCCCGATAGTGGATCTCTGACGTGGCGTTCATGGTGAAGATCATCCACATCACGGTATTGTGGGAATGCATGACCCCTTTTGGAAGACCCGTTGTGCCCGAGGTGTACATGATGAAAAGCAGGTCATCACCACCCGCCTCCACCTTGTTGGCAGAGTCCGGAGCCTTTGAAGAAAAGGCCGAGTAGTCCAGAACGCCATCCGGCGCAGTTCCGCCCACTTGAATCCAATGCTGNACGCTCGTCGTTCCTCTTTGCCTGAGTTCNGCCACGGTGTCCGCAAACTCAACGCTGTAGAGGAGCGCCGACGTGCCTGAATCGCTGAGGATGAATTCCAACTCATCGGCCACCAGGCGCCAGTTCAGGGGAACATTGACCAAGCCGGACATCCCAGCCCCGAAAAACGACTCAACAAACTCCACACCGTTCATCAGGAGCAGGCCGAGTCGATCTCCCTTCTCAAGTCCNAGGTCGAGTAAAGCGTGGCCGACTCGANCGGCTCGATCGTTGAGTTCGGCATAGGAGAAACGAGAGCCCGACCCGGCATCGAAGACCGCCTCCAGTCCGGGGTCTCGCCGCGCTCTACGGGTCAAGATACTGCCTATATTCAGATTCACGACAATGCCCCTCACTCGGGTTGGATTGAGAACGTCACGCNCTTCGCGGGNNTCGAAGCAAACCTGATTTGNCCTTCAGNCTGATTCCCGCAGGGGAAAAAGCTAAGTCAGACACACTATGCCGGCAACTCGAAACGTCGAAAAAGACAAATGGAAGGGAAGCCTCGAACCCCTTCGACGAGAAAATATCCGCGGCGGAGAATTAAAATCTCCGGGTCGAGAGAACTTTGGTGATCCCTCTCACATCAAAGCTGTGTCGACTTTACGATCTTGAACAGGGTTCCGCGCGGAAGCGAGCGTGGAGCCATACTCTCGCCAACCCNTTCTGCCCTTTCAACGCACTTTGGAATCACCCAGCCATGAGACGAATTTCAAAAGCCTTCCTTCTCGTGCTCGCCTTGTTCCTTGCACCGATGGGCTGCGTGAGCGAAAACGCGGCGGACTCCGGCTCCTCGGCGGACTCAGCCGACACTTCGCCGGGCACAGGTGAAGGCGACAATGAAGACAATCCCTTCGGTGATGGCGATACGGGCGACGGCGACAGCGGAAGCGGCGACTCTGTGAATCGGGCGGCGCGAAGTTGCCCCGCAACAGAGGGCCCGATCAACCCGAAAACGACNCTCCACATCGGGCACAGCCTGACCGACCGCATGGCCCCTCTGCTCAACCATCTTCTCGAATCCCAGTCCGGGGAATCCGTTGATTACATGTACAAGACAGCCACCGGGACCTCTCTGACCACCCACTGGGNTCAGCCCAATAGCAACGGCAAGGGAAATNTGTCCACGCCCCCTCTGCAGGCTCTTCGAACGCCAGGNTTGATTGACGTCCTGAGCATGACGGAAAGACTTCCCATGCACTGGGGTAAGGGTGAGGACGTCGAGGCCTGGGCGGGCGAGTTCCTGGATCACAGCACCCATCCCAACCCCGAAGTCTTCATCTACTCGACCTGGGACCAGAGAAATCGAGGAGAACCCGACACACCGGAAACCATTCAAACCTGGCTCGATGCTTTCGGAAGCTGGGAACCCATCTGGGAGAGTTTCGCCCAGCGTATCCTCGACGAGTATCCGAATGCCAGCGTAGGCATCATTCCGGCAGGACGGGTTTTTGAAGAACTCCAGCTTCGGGTTCTTGAGGGTTCATTGGTTCTCCCGAATGGGCTGACCTTCCGGGAAACCTTCTTCAAGCGCAATCGCCCGGGTCGGCTGGGCGGCTGTGCGGTGCGTGATCACATCCATCTGAGTCGAGCGGGCATCTACACCTCAGCCCTGACCCATTACGCCACGATCTACTGCGCATCGCCGATTGGCCTACCCAGTACGATCCCCTTCCCGAACTACGACGATACGTGCGTCGAAGCCGAAGAGGTGGCCGTGGACCCCGAACTGGCCGCCGTCATCCAGGAAGTGGTGTGGGAAGTGGTTCAGGACTACTCGTGGGCCGGCGTCGACTGAGCAGCCTCGGGTGAACTCGGGCCGGAAGTCTTCATCTGGACTGCCATCACGGCAAACAGCCACAAAAAAGCATCCCAGGCATCCACCCAGAGCCCGTAGGTCAACCAGTACAGGGCATCCACGACGAGCACCAGATAGAAGAGCATCTTGACTCGCCCCAGAACCCGAAGGAGCTGTGTTCGCTGAGGCCACATTCGCTCAGCCAGAAGCCCGAACTGAACCAACGCCACGAGAACGATCCACACCCCGGCATTGATCACCTCGATGATGGCCAGTTCTATCCCCTCTTCGAGGTTCTGGGCCGAAATCAGCGTGGGCTCCAGTCCGTGCCGATAGACCTCGGTATTACTGAGCGCACCGCAATTCCCGGAAGTCAGCTCGTTGTAGAGCTGCCAATCGTCAAGAAAGTAGGTCTCGGCGTCCGCCAGCCCGCAGACCTGGTCGGATGGAAAGCCAGCAAAATGGTCATAGTATTCGTAATCGAGCACGAAGAGATAGAGAGCCAGGAACAGGCACCCGGCCCCGGCTGAAATAAGGCCCACAAGCCAGAAGAGCTGCTTTCGACTGATCCGGGACTGATACTCCCAATAGGTCTGAAGCTGGAAGGCGATCATCAAGAAAAGCCAGCCCCCGTAGTCGATGGTGGTGGCGAACGTCTGCACATGCTGGATCAGAGGGGCTTCGGCGGCCAGAACCGCATACGTCACGCCGTCGAGATAGAAGTAGTAGAAGGTATTCAG
The DNA here is from genome assembly GCA_002691025.1 of Spirochaeta sp. Classification (GTDB taxonomy): domain Bacteria; phylum Myxococcota_A; class UBA9160; order UBA9160; family UBA4427; genus MED660. The sequence goes on from NZGT01000081.1 coordinate 20,607, forward strand.
GACCAGGGCGAGGTAGATGACGAAGCGAACCCAGTTCCGCCAGGAAGACGCCTGAGCACCCAGCCTCCGGGCCAGAAACGCGAACAGCGAACGGTCCGCCTCCCCTGTGCTCACCTCTATCGGCCCAGACACGGCCAGGACCTCCTGCTGAAATCATTCTCGCCCGCCACCGCAGGCCATCAGCTTCGAATGCGTTCGCCCTTGGGGTCGTAGAGCGGGCGGAGCGAGGGGCGAGCACTGAATTTTTCGCGAGCCAATTCGATTTCCCACTCGGCCTCCTCCAGATACGCCTTGGTGACCGGCTCGTCGGCCTCGACATAACCCAGGCCTACAGACGCACCCAGGGTGTGCGCGAAAGAACCGGCTCGCAAATAACCCACCGCTTCGCCGTTCCGCCAGATCACCTCACCGTGGAGAAGCAGCGGCTCCGGATCATCCAGGATGAACTGCACCAGACGACGATGGGGGATGCCTGCGGCTTTCTGCGCCTTCAACGCTTCCTGACCAATGAAGCCACCCGGCTTGTCCAATTTGACCGCGAAGCCAAGCCCGGCTTCGATGGGCGTGTCGGTATTCACGAGATCATGCCCGAAATCCCGATACGCCTTTTCAAGTCGGAGACTACTGAGCGCCTGGAGGCCCGCATGGCGGAGGCCGAAATCCACCCCAACCTCCACCAGGCGATCATAGACATCGGCCGCATGCTCGGTGGGGATATAGAGCTCCCAGCCCAGTTCGCCGAGATAGGTCACGCGCACGGCATAGACCCGCGCATATCCGATCTCGATCTCCCGAGCCGACATATATGGAAAGTCTTCATTGGAAAAGGAGTCGGGCGAGAGCCTGTCCAACAGAGCCCTGGACTTTGGCCCCTGCAAGGTCAGCATTGCATAGGAAGAGGTCATATCGGTAATCATGACACGCGCGTCGGGATCGAAATGCTTCTGCATCCAACTTTCGACATGCCGATGCACCGTATCCGCACACACCACCATGAACTCGTCCTCGGTGCGACGCGTCACGGTCAGATCCGCCTCGATGCCGCCCTTTTCATTGGTCCACTGCGTATACACGATCCGACCGGGCGGAACGTCCAGGTCATTGCAACAAATGTGATTGAGTTGCGTGAGGGCGTCACGCCCCCGCACACTGAATTTGGACATGAAGGACATGTCCATCAGGATCACGTCTTCACGACATGCCCGGTGCTCCTCGGCCACATTTTCGAAGGAGTTCTGACGCTCCCAGACATATTTCTCGACCTCGGCTTCCTGCCCCTCCTTGGCATACCAATCGGCAATCTCCCATCCCGCCGATTGAATGAAGCACGCACCCGCTGCAGCCAGGCGATCATGCAGGACATGCCTCTTCACATTGCGCGCCGTCTCGAAGGTATCGTTGGGGAGATGGATCTTGTACATCTCGCCCACGATCTCCACCGTACGATCCTTCCGGTAGGTGCGGTTGGTCTGGTATTTCTGGAAACGGTCGATGTTGATTTCCGTTACATCGATATCGGGAACCCCTTCGACGATCCAATGCGCCAACAAGCGACCAATCCCCCCGCCCTGCAGGATGCCCAGCGAGTTGAGACCGGCCGCCACAAAGAAGTTCTTGAGCTCGGGCGCTTCACCCACCAAGGGCGCGAGGTCCGGCGTAAAGCTCTCCGGACCACAGAAGAACTGGCGCACAGTGGCATCCTGGGCCGACGGAATCCGCTCCAGCGCGTTGGTGAGATAGGGCATCATACGATCCAGATCCGGATCCAGGACCGTGAAGGCAGAATTCGGAGGAATCCCATCCAGTGACCAGGGGGCCGCCACCGGCTCGAACAGGCCGGCCATCAGCCCCCCGCCCTCTTCCCGGAAATACCCGTAGACCGAAGGGTCTTCCAGAATCGGAAGCTCGCGGTGCATCCCATCCACACCGTCGAGGATGACGTAGTAATGCTCGGCGGCCTGCAACGGACAACTCACCCCCGCCATCTCTCCGATGCGGCGCCCCCACATGCCTGCGCAATTGACCACGATCTCGGACTCGATGGGCCCCTGATCGGTCATCACACCCGTAACCCGACCGTTCTTCGTGTGGACGTCGGTGACCTCCACCCCCTCGATCAGCTTGACGCCCCGTGCTTTCGCGCCCTTGGAAAGGGAAATCGTCACATCCACTGGATTCGCGCGACCGTCGGCCTCGGTGAAATAACCCGCCAACAGATCGTCCGTCCTGGCTGTGGGAAAGAGCCTCTTGATGTCGTCGGGGCCGACCTCCTCGCTCTCCACACCCATCCAGCGACCAAAACTGGCCTTTCGTCGCAGATCCCCCAGGACCTCCTTGTTGGAGGCCACTTGAAGCAAACCAACGGGACGAAACCCCGTGGCAAAGCCGGTCTCCTGCTCGAGGTCGGCGTACAAATCCCGCGTATAGCGGGCAATCTGCATCAGGGTCTCAGTGGTAAAACCCGAGGTCACCACCAGACCGGCTGCATGCCAGGTCGTGCCGGATGTCAGCTTGTGGCGCTCAAGCAGGACCACATCCGTCCAGCCTGCCTTGGCCAGATGGTACGCGAGGCTGCAACCAATGACGCCTCCACCAATGATCGTGACACGCGCCCTCTCGGGAATGTCCACTCGCTCGGCGGCTCCCTGAGCCTGGTTATCCGACACTTCTCACTCTCCAATCAAGTTACCGAAGACGAGCCTGGCCCGGTCTTCGCACAACAAAAGCAAGCACACTTCGCTTCAAGAGAGTCCGGAACAAAGCCTCCCAGAGCCTCTCTCAGAAACCGAAACCCGCTCGCCACGAAAGACGCATCCCAATCGCCCCACGCACCGTAAAATCGTCGGGTAGGTAGGTAAACGTACTGTTCACGTTCCCGGCGTCCGAACGCATGACCACGGCCGAAGGGTCCAGATTCCAGAGGAACTGCGCCTGTCCGTAGATACTGAAGCTGACTCGCGATCCGGGCACGAGAACCATTTCGAGTTCGCCGATGGGACCGAGGTAGTCGTAGCTCTGCTCCTTCCAGCCCAGGTTGGTCCTGACCACCTCGCACGGCGCAGGCAGCGGATCCGGCTTGGGCTCCGGGACCGTACAGATGCCTACCCCTGGCACACCCGGAAGAGTTGCCTTGACGGCCACCAACTTCGAATTGATGCTGACGCGTTCGCGCAGGTAGTTGACGCCGACCTTGATCCGNAACATCGAGTCCCGGTAAGGCAATTCAAAAACCGTCCCCCCGCCCACAAACCATCCCATATCCGTATATCGCGAACGGATCTCCGCTCCTACGCCCGGATAAGGCGGCGGAAAGTAGGAGTCGACTTTGTCCTGGGGATAGTTCGGAGGGAAGCGAGCATCCGACGGGCTCTTCATGACCGGATGGGTCTGCTGGGGATTGAAAAGCGCTCCCCCGAAAAGCCAGAGTCTCGGCGCAAACATGAACGAAAGGAAATCGATCCGAGGCGACATGAGATCCAGCCCCAGGCGATACTGAACAATGCTCGTCGTGGTGCTCTCGGTCCGAGAAAGGGTCCTCGGGCACACCGACGATTCATCTCCGACCGTCTCTTCCGAACAATCCAGCAGAGGTGTATCCAACGAACCTCCCTCTGTCTGATCGTGAAGGAGGACATCGAAGGTCAGAGAAGGAATCCAGCGGTCGCGATACTCATCCTGGGCGTCCGCCTCATCGGCCCAGGCTGAAACGCTCCAGAGAATGAGACCGAGACAGAGCAACGCGATTNGAGGGCAGCGGCCCGACATGATGAGATCTCCTTCACCCAATAGTCGGATTCATTGGCCCAAGTCGCAACCTCCCCCTGTGGATCTGGATTCGACGTTTAACACTGAGCCGACTAGCTCCCGGACCGCGGATTGGGCTCCCTCCAGACGGCGCCGTCCCAGGCTTCCATCACGAAGTCGTCGCCTTCGCGTCCGCGAGCAAAGGGGTAGTCGAGAGGCACCTTGCCATGCGGCGTATCGAGCACGTATTGGGGGATGGCAAATCCACTCGTCCGTCCTCGCATGCGCCGGAAGAGCTCGATTCCCTCCTCGATGGGAACCCGGAAGTGCTCGGTCCCCTCNAGCAATTGCGCCTGGTAGACGTAGTAGGGTCTCACCCGCATACGCACCAGGGTTTCACACAAAGACTGCATGACCTCCAGCGAATCGTTGATCCCACGCAGCAGGACGCTCTGATTCCCCACAGGTATCCCCGCACGAAGCAATCGGTCACAGGCCGCAGCCGCATCGGCCGTCAACTCTCGTGGATGATTGAAGTGGGTGTTAACCCAGATGGGGTGATATTTCTCGAGCATGGAACAAAGGGAATCCGTGACCCGAAAAGGAAGCGTGACCGGAAGCCGCGTCCCCAGCCGGATCAACTCCACATGGGGAATCTCCCGGAGCCGGGCAATCAGCCACTCGAGCCGACTATCTGAAAANACCAGGGGGTCTCCGCCTGTCAACAGGACATCGCGGATCTCAGGCGTTTGGGCGATCCAGTCGAGGGCCGTTTCAAGCTCACGCTTGCGCATGGCTTCACTCTCGTCGCCCACCATTCGCTTGCGCAGGCAGTACCGGCAATAGAGCCCGCACTCATTGTTGACACAAAAGGCAATCCGGTCCGGATACACCCGAATCACATTCTTGACCGGCGAGTGGGCGACTTCGTCAAGAGGGTCCGACAGGCCTGCNGCATCCTCCAACTCAATGGGCTTCGGGACCACCTGCCGTCGCAANGGGCATTCCGGATCCAGCGGATCCATGAGGGAGGCGTAGTAGGGCGTAATGACAAAGCGAAAATGAGCGGACAGATCCTCGATGGCCCGCACCTCCTCGTCCGTGGGCTCAATCCACTCGGCCAACTGCTCGGCACTCCGAATGCGATGGGCCAACTGCCAGACCGGGTTCTGCCAATCGTCCAGGGAAACCCCGGCCGGGGGCACCGACGGTCGAGGCGGCCAGACCCGATCGGACTCGGGCTGATTCTTCAGATCTTTCCACGCTTCACTCATCATCCACCTGTCTCTGGCTCACTCGCACCGAACCCTGGCGTCAAGATGGCGAACCCATCGGGCTCCTGCCAAAGTGAATGGCCCCGCCGGCCCCCNTCGCGCNGGGAAAGCAATTGCGCCACTCTAGGGCCCATGAAGCAAAGCCGATTTTTCTTCCTCGCCCTGCTCNCGGGAGCCGTCGCTCTCGGCGTGGCCTANCTGGCCTTCGCGCCCTCGGAAACCGAACGCCTCAACCAGGCTCTACAAGAAGAGCGCTGGGAGAAGGCCGAAGCCCTGGCCCTGGCCCAGCTCGAGAGCGCTCCGCCAGAGGAAACCGCCGACCTCTATGACAAACTGGCCCTCGCCCACCGAAGACAGGGCGAGCACGCGGAGGCCCTTGTCGCCTANCAGGCGGCCTTCGAGGCCCGCCCCGAAGACCCGGAACTCAGGCGTAAAGCCGCCATCGAAATGGTCGAAATCGGACACATCAAAGCCGAAGCCGGCGATCACGCAGGAGCCCTGGCCGACTATCGCGAAGCNACCGCCCTCGCCCCCCTGATCCCGTTCGGCCACAGAGCGCTCACGGCCAAGCTGCGCGAACAATTCCGCCTCGACGAAACCGTCGCCGCCCTGGAAAATGCCATGAAGCACATTCCCCAGGACGTGGACCTGAGACTGGAGCTGGCATGGCTTCTCGCAAGCCACCCCGACCCTTCCAAACGGGACGCGGAGCGCTCTCTGCGACTCGCCAATGAAACGCTACTTCACGACCGGACCCCGGAAACCCTGGACACGTTCGCCGTGGCCCTCGCCGCTCTGGGAGAATACAAGGACGCCCTGCGCTTCGAGCTCGACGCCATCGACCTCGCCGGAGGCGAAGGCGCACCCCTGTTCGAAGAAAGGCGCAAGCGCGTTGGCCGNTTCCTCAAGGGCCAACCCTATATCGAACANTTCAGCCCTCTGGAACCCGAGCCCGAAAAAGCCGNCCCGGATGGCCTCTCGGGATGATCAGCCGACTCCGTTGACCAGAACGGCAAAGTGGTTGGATGTCGCACCCAATCGCGTGCCCACCACCCCTTGATAGGCACCGGATTCGTAGACTTCCTTTGCCTTTTCCTTGGACTCGAACTTCAGGATCACGGTCTGATGGCCCGCCGTGTCACCCTCGAGACGCTCGCTTTCGGTATCGAAAACCACGAGTTCACAGTCCGATCCGATTCCCAGTGCGGGGCCTGCGCCCGCCTGGTACTCGCCGTACTTCTCGGCGTCGTTGACGGTGTAATTGACAATCAGATAAGCGGGCATGACAGACTCCTGATGAAATGAATGGTCGGAATGAAAGGTGAAGGGCAAACCCTAGCCGATTCATTGAAGTCCGGGCAGCGCCCTCTCCCTGGAACCGGGTTCATGACAGCGACCGTCCTGATGGCCATCCTGGCTATACTGCAAGCCAAAGNCCGAAAGCGGGGGCGGGTTTCCCTGCCTCCTACGCCGACCTGCCTGAAGGGAAGACCATGCAAAAGCAAACCCAGCGGTCCATCTTCATCGCACCGATTCTCTGGCTGGCTCTTGGCCTGGGTGCCGGTCACGCCGAGTCCCCGCCCACGGAGCCTCAGTACGACCTCGTCGTGGCAGGAGGCCGCGTNATCGATCCCGAAACAGGTCTTGATGCCGTGCGCCATGTCGGTATCCAGGGGGGCACCATCACGGCGATCTCAGAGACCCCGCTCGAGGGCCAGACAGTCCTGAATGCCAGCGGGCATGTGGTCGCACCCGGATTCATCGACTTGCACACCCACTCCCCGACGCCCCTGGGCGAGCAGTACCAAGTCCAGGACGGAGTCACCACGGCACTGGAACTTGAAGCGGGCGCTTTTCCGGTGGATCAATACGGAGAACTTCTCGCCGAAGGTGCCCGCATGAACTACGGCGCCTCCGTGGGCTACCTCTCCATCCGTACTGAAGTCAAACTCGGCGTCAGACAAGCCCACATCGTGACGTCGGGCGGCAAGCCACTGGGCTGGCAAGGCTATTGGACGGTGGCGCGGTCTTTCTTCTCGAACCCCACTGCAGACGTCTTCAGCGAGGAAGCGTCGCCTGGAGAAATCGCGCAAATGCGCAAGAAGCTGCAAAGCGGAATCCAGGGCGGCGGGCTGGGCATTGGACTTCCTCTCGACTATTTCAGCGAAGCCGCCAAAGACGACGAACTCGAGATGATCTTCCAAACGGCTGCCGAATCGAAGGTGCCCGTATTCATCCACGTGCGAAGGGGCGTCAACGGCGACCCATCGGGCCTCCTTGAAGCCCTGGGTCTGGCCGAAAGAACCGGCGCCTCTCTTCACGTCTGCCACATCACCCACAACGGCATGCGCTCGACGGAGGAATTCCTTGCGGCCATCCGAAACGCCCGGGCACGGGGCGTGGACGTCACCACGGAAGTCCTGCCCTACAACGCAGGCTCCGCCCTGATCTCCTCCGCCGTCTTCGGGCGCAACTGGCAGGAAATCTTTGACATTGATTACGAAGACGTCGAGTGGGCCGCCACAGGCGAGCGCTTCAACGAAGCCATGTGGAACGAATACCGCGAGAAATATCCCGAAGGTCAGGTGATCCACCACTATCTCAAAGACGAATGGACCCGACGCGGGTTGACGGAACCCGGCGTCATGGTTGTGAGCGACCTCCTTCCCATGGAGAGTCTCGACAGCAAAGTGGCTCCGCATAACGGCGCCTTCTCTCGGGTTCTCGGCCGTTATGCTCGGGACGCAGGCCTGCTGGACCTTCCCACGGCGCTCTCCAAGATGACCCTTCTTCCAGCCCAGCGACTCGAAGGGTTTGCACCCGCCTTTGCACGCAAGGGCCGGATTCAACTCGGAGCCGACGCCGACATCACCGTCTTCGACCCGGAGCGTATTCTCGACCGGGCCACCTATCAGAATCCCTACCAGGCACCGGAGGGCATCCTCTATGTGATCGTGGCTGGAGAGCCTGTGGTCTTCCAGGGCGAACTGATCGCAGACGCCTACCCTGGGAAACGCCTGACCGCGCAACGCGCACCAGACTGAGAAGGCCAAGCGCGCACTTGAGCACCGACGACGGACAAGAGGCCTAGTCCTGGGACCAGTGCGCCATGGAAACCGGGTGGGGCGCAGGCAGGGCCACAGAGTCCTCGTCCGTCGCCGCCCGGAAAGGCCCTTCCGCAAAACCATTGCAGAGCTGAGGCTCGGCCAGCACCAACCCCTGGTTCTGCAGCCCCCGGGCCCGAAAAGCCATCGCCTCGGAGGCGCCCGGAAGCGACTCCAGCCCGGCCAGAGCGGCCAACCTCGGGTACTCCATGATTCCGAACTCGTCCCACTCCACGTCCCCGTGAAGGGTCATGCAAGGGCTCACCGCACAACGCAAGCCTCTGGGCTGCGGGATGTGCTCCGCGATCGCGGCCTGGATCCGGTTGGCGTATTCGTGATAGAGACTCCGCCCGTCGGGCACATCGGCGTTCCGCCTGTACCGAAGCAGGTTGAGCGCCAGGAGTGAGCGCTCGGGGTCGATTCGTTGCTCGGGGCCGGGCGCGAATTGCGCCATGATGGCGGCGGGATCAGGCATGATGCTCTGCGGTTCATCAAGGGACTGAAGGGCCTTGTCCTTGACGCTCTCTTCCCAGAACCCATCCGCGTATCGGGTCGCTTGCGCCAAAACGGAGTCCTCGATCCCCCCGTGCTCGGTGGTCAGCCAGGTGGGCTTCACAGCCACCTGCGTCGTCCGTACTTCCGCAGCAAAGCGATCCTGGGCAGCTTCCGCATAGTCCGAATTGCCCACCACCGCATCCACGAGCATCTGTGGGCTCTGGTACTCGTAAAGCACCACCGCATCCCACACGCCATGACTTTCGGGAAACGCGCTCACACAACGCGTGCTCACCAACCGCGCGCCCTCGAACCAGACATCCCGCCCCAATACCTTCTGGCTGTAGCGTTGTGCTGAAGAGAGGTAACGAGCGAAGGCCGCGCGAGCTTCCTCGATTCCTCCTGCGTCGTCCCGTTTGAACTCGAAGAAATTCAGCAACCAGAAAGGCTGATCCTTCCAGAGCGGATCAGAAAGCAACTTGGGCATGGTTTCGGGAAAACTAGGCACGGACGGCTTTTCTCCTATTTAGGTACTGATTCATTTTGAAACTCTCGCCCCACCCAGATGATCTTCGGCGTGATGTACGCAGCCCAAAGAGCAAAAACCAACAGGACGGGAAGGGTCGGAAGCCAGACGAGAGCCGCAATCCAGGCCACCGTGAAGCCGAGCACACGCAAAGCCGCGATGGGGATGTGAGCTGGAGTCCGAAAGCCGCGCGGATTGAGGAACCACCCGTTGGCAATCAGGAGAGGCACGAAGAGAGCCCAGGGAATGCCTTTGACATCAAGCGGCGGATCCTCATCCAGAGGCGCGTCCTCACCCCCCTGAGTCCCGGCGCGGGAGACCTCCTCGATCTGACTCCACACGTGAGAGGCCGTCGGTCGAGCCACAGCCCCACCGATATTGTTGTGCGTGGGCACACCCCGCCAGCGATAGAGGACCTGCCCCTCCTGGCCGAGCACAAGCACGCCGGGCTGAAAGTAGCCTTTGGGGTGGGTCGGCTCCCAATCCTGTCCATCGCCCTTGCTTTGTTTCAAGAACGACAAGCGCTCATTGAAGAAGAGGTCCAGCCAACCGCGCTCACGACAGAGATCCGAAATTTCATGATGGGGGTCGCCCACAGTCTCGAAATCCAGTTTCCATTCGACCTGAGCCCGACTCGACAAGGTCTGCGGCTCGCTTGAAATGGCAAAGATCTCACCGCCGGCTGCGCGGACCTTTTCAGCGAACCCTTCGTCGACATAACTCCGCAACTCGGAGCGACACGGCGGTCACCAGAAGCCCCGATAGAAGAGGAGAACTGTAAACGCATGCTTCGGCAACTCCCGGTCAAGCCAACCGCGACGGGGACCCGGGGGCGGATCGAGCTCAGGAAGCAGCGACGAACCCGATCGCGGATCGGGATCCGAAGCAAGCAAGCATACGTCGTAGCCCTCCCCCTGCGCGGTCACCTGGAACGACTGTTGCTCGCATCGGTCCCCTTGGCAGAGAATCAGCTGCAGGCCAGTGGGCCCCGAACTCCCCACGGCCTCGTCCGGGTCGAGAATCCCGGTCACCTCAAAAGAAGAGCCCTGCTCCTGGTTGTACCAATCGAGTGCGGCCCCGACTTCAGCACGCAGGCTTTCGGGAATTTCTTCTTGCACGTTCATACAACACCCTCCCTGACTTGAATCCTCGAACCCACGCCCAGCCCACCACCGGCTCACGATAGGCCAGCCCAGATGAACCAGCCTCCTCTTCGATTCCGCTTGTGCCGCCTCGCCTCCCTGAAGGGGGCCAGAACCGCCATCAAATCGAGCCTGGACCCTCGGGAGAATTTGATTGACTCCCATCGAGCGTGGCTCGTAGACTAGGCCTGTCTTGGGAAGGGCGAAGTGAATCGCGTATTCACTCTCCCCAGGCTCATCTGGAGGAGGGGATTCATGCGCAGCAGCAGGCAAAATCGAATCGGAAAGCACCTTCGCCGAACTCTTGGCCTGCTGGGTCTCTCGCTCTTCGTTGCGACCTCGGCACAGGCCAGCCCGATCCTCAGCATCAATGAGTTCACCTGGGACAGCACGACGGGCGTCGCCAACATCAGCGGGACCTTTGACGTGGATTCGTACACCGGCGAAAAGTGGCGACTGACCTTTGTTGAAATCCAGGTCGGATCCACCATCTACTCGACCTCGCTGGCTCCCTACACCGAATACACAAGCGTGCCCTTTTCGTATTCCTTTGAAGACATCGCCATCACGCCCGCCGCCCTCACCATCGGCAACGCCTATGAGGTCGGAATCAAGATGCAGCGCTACTTCACCTTCATGTCCGGATGGGATAGCGGAACCGTCTTCCGCAGCAGCACCGTGGTCACCGCGGTCCCCGAACCCACCACGGCCCTCCTGGTGGGATTCGGACTCGCCGGACTGGCCATGAGGCGAAGCCGCGTCTCGACGAGATCAGCCTGATCCACACCCTTGGCGTGGCTTCGCGTGGCTCAGGGGGTTCACTGCCGCTTGCGGCGGCGTGAGGCGGCTTGCGTAGCCCCAAAAAACCGCCGGCCCATTCAGCACAGACACTGAATGGGCCGACTTTCCTTGGGAAGGAAATATGTGTCCAGTAAGTAGACGCACAGCTCCATTGGTGGCGGACTTTTTCAAGAAAAGTGCAATTTCTTGCGGGCCGGTGCCCCCAAAGGATCCCACTCTCCATAGGTTGAACGCACCCTAAGAAGCCTGAAACCGAACTAGAGGCTGCGCGAGCCCCCGAAAGGCTACCCGCCTTGCCCCTCAGCGGGATCGGCCGCAAGTACAACCAGCCGGTACTTCCCCGTCCGCGGGTCCACACCCAGGTCTTCTGTTCGCTCCACGCGGGCCGATGTGGAGGCCAAGGCCCCCTTCATCTGGAGGAGTCGGTCGAAGGCCTCGCGAACGGAAGAATCCCGGTTCTCGGTGGCCCGATACCGGATCACGACTCGCCCGGGTGATTCACTGACGAATTGGAACTTCGTGGCTCCCGGCACAAAGAACTCACTCAGAACAATGGGATGGAGGCTATCCACGGAACCGTCCTCCAGGCAGACCGGAAGCGCATCGTTGACGCGTCCCTCTACCCGCACAATCGAATCAAAGCGCTCACCCTCGGGCCTCGAGCCCCGCGTCACGTAGTCCCGCATGTCGTAGCGGATCAGCGGCATGGCCCGGTTGTAGAGATTGGTCATGACCATCCGCCCCACTTCACCGGGCGCCACCGCCCCGCCCTCCGCATCGAGGACTTCGAAGATGTGCTCGTCTTCCATCAGGGTGAGGCCTTCACGTCCGGGAAGACTCAGAGCCAGACACATGGACTCGCTGCTCGCATAGGCCTGCATGGGCACCACGCCCCAGGCCTTCTCCATGGTGATCGCCGCTTCCTCGGAAAGAGGCTCACCTCCCGGTGTGACCGCTTGAGGTCGGATATCGAGTTTCCCATCGAGAGAGGCCTGAGCGAGTTCATGCAGAGTGGTCGAATACCCGCCCAGTTGCTCGGGCTGAAATCGATTGAGTGTATCCAGCGTCNTCTGGATGGGATCCAGAACCGAACACGTGCACACCTTGAAGAGTAGGCGCGGGAGCGTTTGAGCGGCGGTGACGGCACCGAAATGCCCGTGCGTGGCCACGCACATGGCAAAGCGGAAGCGTCGGAAGGGGTTCACCGCGCGACCGAGNTTGCTGNGGGCCATGATGATCCCGCGNGTTCGTCCCCAGGCTTCNTTGTCATAGACGAAGATCCCCATATTCCCGGACGAACCCGATGTATGAACCACCATGTAGCGCCCCTCGTACGGGTTCCTGGACTCGGAATGAAGCCAGGCTTCCAGGCGATTGCGCCTGAGGACCGGATCCGTCGAGATCCGATCAAACCCGTCCATCAGGGTTTCCTTGTCGAGGATGGGGAGATCACGCACCGTGATATCCGAAAGATCCTTTTCCTGGATTCCGTGATTGCCGTAGTACTCGCGATAGAAAGGAGAGTCCTTCCAGACCCGATGCAGCAGATCGCGAAGAGACCGCTGCTGGTGCTCGAGCAATTGCGAACGCGTCCAACCCTGCCGACTTTCAATCAAGCTTTTGCTTCGAAGCGATTCAGCGAGCCACATGAAAACTCTCCAGGGCCAAGGGGTAAGGCGGATCCGAACCGGGCTGGTTCTAGTCTTACAAGATTGAAGCCGAACCTCTAGCCCCCCAGTCAACGAAGAGGCCGCGATACCCTCGGCACTGGACATACGCCCCCAGGAGGGCATTCTTATCGAGTCAGAAGGAGCAGACATGACCCAAACGACCCGATTCTTCGCCGAGGCGCTGATCGTCGCCATGGCGACTCTTCCCGCCTCCTCCAGCCGGGCGATTGAAGAACCCGACTACGAAATCCAGCGCCAGGACGGAAAGTACGAGATCCGAACCTACGGACCGCGCCTCGTCGCCGAGACCTGGGTCGAAGGCACACAGGATGATGCCGGAAGTATCGCCTTCCGAAGGCTCGCAGGGTACATCTTCGGCGGAAATGCCGAAGACGAGTCCATTTCCATGACGGCCCCGGTCACACAAGAACCCCCCGCCGAACTCGAAGCGTCGGCGGAAGTAAGCAAGATGCCCGCCGAGGGGCGCTACCGCGTGACATTCACCATGCCACGGGAGTACTCGATGGAAACCCTGCCCGCCCCCAAGGACGAGCGAGTGGTCCTTCGCGAAGAGCCGGGACGGCGTGTGGCAAGCCTTCGCTACCGGGGCTTCTGGTCCACGAGCCGCTATCAGGACCACGAGCAGAAACTCATCGACTGGATTGAAGCCAATGGCCTTGAGCGCACCCCGCAGCCGCCCGTGTGGGCTCGCTATGACCCACCGTACATGCCGTGGTTCCTGCGACGCAACGAAATCCACATTGAGTTGAAGGACGTGTCCGAATAACAAAATCCACTCTCGCCCTCCTCCGACCTCCACGTAGGCTCTTCGATTTCGCGAAAAACAGATCTCCAGAACTGGTCAATCCCAGGCTGTGGCATAGGTTCATAAAGAACGTGCTGCAGAGCTCAGGGTCCTCTTTTCAGAGCTCTATGTGCCACCGAACGAGGGTGCGCTGATCTCATCGCGAGGAGCGAAAGAACAGAACAGCCCGTCTGGGAGGTTTCACCAGGTCCTCCCCGATGGGCCCCTTGGTTCGCACGCTCGAAACGCGCTGTGCCGCCCGAAGACGGCGGCGGCGCTGCGCCCTTGAACTCCACTGGGGCGCAACCGGGAAAGCCTTTCTGTCGGTTTAGCGAATCAGCCAGCCCAGGAAAAAGAATCCAGTGAGAGCCACTTTGCCGATGGCCAGCAAGGCCAATATCCATCCCAAACGCATTTGCGCCTCCTTTACAAGAGTAACCGACACAATTCCACCGGGCCGCTTGTCGCTTCGGCTCTGTGCAATAGGGTCAAAGAGGTAACAAGAACGGATCCAAACACGAGTACGGTAGTAGTGATAGAGGAACGCCCGTAACGGCTCNAGGANCNTNGAGAGCCGNTNCGGGATTTTCNTNGTTTCTGTGCGTTTCTGACAAGACGCGCAGTNGCCCTTCAGGGCGCAGGGCGGGCTCACCCGAAAATCGTATCAAGGTCGACACAGTTCAATCAAGACGGCTNCAAANAACGGAAAACACCTGTTTCTCGGTATCTGATNAGAGTGANCGACGCGCTAGGTTCGGGTGGTTGCGAAGACAGGGCCTCCGCGCTGAAAGATCCTTCTCGACTATGTTGNTTTCACCAACAGAAGCGGACAAAGCCCACAGATCGTCACACGCCTGGCGCGATTCAGAATGATTCACTCCATCAGTAGGACGAGAAACAGGAGTTCGGCATGAACCCGATCCAATGGGCTGAAAAAGGCTGGGTCCCCGACCCGTTGATCCGCGTCGGGATTCGTCGACTCCTGGCTCAGCGCCTCCGCGAGGTGACTCACGAGGGCGTCGAACAGACCAACATGGCCAACCGCATTTTCAGAGAAGAGTGCNGCCAAGGCCCCGTCGCTCTGGTGCCGGACCTCGCCAANGAACAGCACTACGAAGTCCCGGCTGAATTCTACCTGAAGGCNCTCGGCCCCCACCTCAAATACAGCTGTGGCCTATGGGATGCGGGAACCGACACACTCGCTGAAGCCGAAAAGCACATGCTGCAACTCAGCTGCCAAAGGGCGCAGATCGAGGACGGGCAGACGATTCTGGACCTCGGCTGCGGATGGGGCTCCCTGTCTCTTTTCATGGCCGAGCGGTATCCCAATGCCCGCGTGACTTCGGTTTCCAANTCAAAGAGTCAACGCGAATTCATTCTCGGCCAAGCGGCTCAGCGCGGACTCCCCCCCATCGAGGTCATCACCGCCGACATCAATGATTTCGAGGCCCCCAGACAATTTGATCGCGTGGTCTCTGTCGAGATGTTCGAGCATGTGCGAAANCACCCTCTCCTGCTCGAACGGATCTCAAGGTGGCTGAAACCAGACGGCAAGCTCTTCGTCCACCACTTCAGTCATCGCTCAGCCAACTATCCGTACGAGACGCAAGGAGAAAACGACTGGATGGGCCGGCACTTCTTTACCGGCGGAATGATGCCCTCGGACGACATGCTCCTCCACTATCCGGAACACATGGGCGTCGAGGACCACTGGCAGGTGAGCGGAACCCACTACCAGAAGACCTGCGAAGCCTGGCTGGTGAATCAGGATACCCACCGCGAGGAACTCGTCCCGCTCCTGGAAGACGTCTACGGACCGGGGGCCGGTGAGCTCTGGTTCCAGCGCTGGCGTCTGTTCTTTCTTGCGTGTGCCGAACTTTTTGGCGCTGCCCAGGGCAAGGAGTGGTTCGTCACCCACCTCCGCCTCCGACCCCAANAGAGGGGCCGATGAAGATTGCCGTGATCGGAAGCGGCATTTCGGGCTTGTTCGCGGCCCATCGTCTCGATGCGGAACATGACGTGACGCTCTTCGAAAGCGAAGAACGTCTGGGCGGTCACACNCACACGGTGGAAGTCGACGTGGAAGGCGCTTCTCACTGNGTCGATGTGGGCTTCATCGTCTACAACCTTGCCACCTATCCGCACTTCATCGAGATGATCGAAAAACTGGATGTGGAAACCAAGCCCACCACCATGAGCTTCGGCATCTCGTGCGAGAAGACCGGCCTGGAGTGGGCCAGCCGGGGCGCTCGAAGCGTCTTCGCTCAGCCCCGGAATCTGGCGCGCCCCCGTTTCCTGAAGATGCTTCTCGATGTCAGGCGATTCAATCGGGATTCGCGCCAGATCCTCAGCGGATCCGATCCCGGGCTTTCCCTGGGCGCCTANCTCCAGGAAAACGGCTTCTCCAGAGAATTCGTCGACCACTACATCGTCCCGCTCGGAGCGGCGATCTGGTCCGCCGACCCCCGTCAATTCCTTGACTTCCCGGCCGCCACCTTCGTGCGGTTCTTCGACAATCACGGCCTCTTGCAGGCCCAACCCGACTTGCCCTGGCGCGTCATCCAGGGCGGCTCCCAGCGCTACGTCGACCGCCTCCTGGCCGATTTTCGCGGAGCGCTTCGCGTAGGCACTCCCATTCAAAGTGTGCAAAGAAATCCCGATCACGTCGCGGTGAAAACCGCCGAAGGGCCGGAAACATTTGATCACATCGTGATCGCCACACACAGCGATCAAGCCCTGGCACTGCTCTCCGACCCCTCCCCCGCAGAAAAAGAGGTCCTGGGCGCCATCCGCTACCAACCCAACGACGTAGTCCTCCATAGCGACACGTCACTGATGCCCGCCTCCCCGCACGCGTGGGCGTGCTGGAACTACCGGATTCCCCAAGAAGACCAGAGCCGTGCCCTTTTGACCTACGACATGAACCGACTGCAGGGCATCCAATCCAGCAAACCGCTCCTGGTGACCCTCAACGACGAGGGACGCATCGACCCGGAGCAGGTTCACGGTCGGTTCGTCCTCGACCACCCCGTTTTCGACCAGAAGGCCCTCCGCGCACAAAGGCAGCACGAGACCGTAAACGGCGTCCAGCGAACCCATTACGCCGGCGCGTACTGGGGATACGGCTTTCATGAGGATGGCGTACGGAGCGCCATCGCGGCCTGCGATTCCATCTCACGGATGACATCGTGATGCAGAGTGCCTTCTATCGAGGTCACGTCCGACACAGCCGCTTTCAGCCGGTGGAACACAGCTTCCGTTTCCCCCTGTGCATGGCGTATCTCGACCTGGATGAGGTGCA